>NZ_JBEXPH010000135.1:0-23561 GCF_040611955.1 Streptomyces sp. NPDC006510
GCCAGGGCCCGCGCGGCCCTGGCCCCCCGGCCGGGGGCGGCCTCCCCGGCGGCCCCGCAGGTCGGCTGGGGCGCGGCACCCGATCTCGGGACGCCCGCCACCTTCGTACTGCTCCGGCACGGCGAGACCGCCCTCACCCCCGAGAAACGGTTCTCGGGGAGCGGCGGCAGTGACCCCGAACTCTCGGCGGCCGGCCGGCACCAGGCCGATCGCATCGCCCGGTCACTGGCCGCCCGCGGCACGATCGAGGAGATCGTCAGCTCCCCGCTGCGCCGCTGCCGCGAGACGGCGGCCGCGGTGGCGGCCCGGCTCGGCCTGGAGGTCCGGATCGAGGACGGCCTGCGCGAGACGGACTTCGGCGCCTGGGAGGGCCTGACCTTCGCCGAGGTGCGGGAGCGGTACGGCGCCGACCTGGACGCCTGGCTCGCCTCCGCGAAGGCGGCCCCCACCGGCGGCGGCGAGAGCTTCGCCGAGGTCGCCCGCCGGGTAGGAGCCACCCGCGACCGCCTCACCACCCGCTACGCGGGCCGCACGGTTCTCCTGGTCACCCATGTGACGCCGATCAAGACCCTGATCCGACTGGCACTCGGCGCCCCGCCGGAAGCCATGTTCCGGATGGAACTCTCGGCGGCCTCGGTCTCGGCGGTGGCGTACTACGCGGATGGCAACGCGTCGGTCCGGCTGCTCAACGACACGTCGCACCTGCGGTAGAGGGCGGGGGCCCCTGGGGCCCGCTCCGTGCGGGCGTGATGCCCGGGGGGACGTCCTGGAGCCGTTCGCCCGCGCGGACGGCGGTCCACGCGAACGCGGCCATCGCACGGACTCGTCCGGGCCCGCCTCCGGACGGCGTTCGGGCGGGAGCCCGGCAGGTCCGGCGGTGGCGACGGCAGAATGCCTCATACGGTCGAGCGCGCCTGGCGGCCACCGCTGCCGTCCACGGGCGCGTCCGGAACCCGGCTCCTGCCGAGCAGCAGCACGGCGACGATGAACCAGCACAGCGCGACGACGGCATCGGCATACACGACGATCGCGCGCGGCAGCCCGGCCCGGTGCACGGCCACCATCGCGAGCCCCGCCGACCCGATCCCGACGACGAGCAACACGTACCGACCTGGTCAGAGGCCCTTGGCGGCAGACGAGTCGGGCTGTACGCCGGGTTCTGTCGCCCGGTCGCCTCGCGGCGGCCGGGGAGACGGCCATCCATCTAGGACCGGCATTGCTGCCGGTCTCGTGCGGTCTACCCGCGAACTCGGGCGGGCCGCCCTCGATCATTCGCGCAGGGCCGCCTCGCGGCGCCCCCTCTTGACCTTGCTCCGGGTGGGGTTTACCTAGCCGCCTGAGTCACCTCAGGCGCTGGTGGTCTCTTACACCACCGTTTCACCCTTACCGGGAACCGAAGTCCCCGGCGGTCTGTTTTCTGTGGCACTGTCCCGCGGGTCACCCCGGGTGGCCGTTAGCCATCACCCTGCCCTGTGGAGCCCGGACGTTCCTCGGGGAGATCCGAAGATCCCCACGCGACCGTCCGCCCGGCTCGTCTGCCGTGCCGACCATGCTACCCGCCTGGCGGGGGCCGTCGGACGGCGCTCAGATGAACGCCTCGGTCTCCAGATCGAACGCGAACGGAGCGGGAAGAGAAAGCGGCTTGCCGAACGGAATCGTGCAGTGCTGACGGTAGTCGTCCCCCTCCGGGTCGCTGAACAGCGTCACCGAGGACTGCTCCCGGTCGACCAGGAGGTAGAGGGGGACAGGTCCGCGGGCGTAGCAGTGACGCTTGTCCGTGCGGTCGGCCCGGGGCTTGGACGAGGTGACCTCGACGACGAGGGCGACCCCCTCGCACGGCATCCAGGGGTCCGCTCCCCGGTACAGACGCAGTTCGGTGGGGGCGAAGGTGCCATCGGGGATGACGTGGTTCCTGGGACAGCGTCCGCCGCTCTTCAGCTTCAGTCCCTTGTTCCCGGAAAAGTCCATGTCGGTCCGGGCGAGCCTGATCACCTGCTTCAGAATCAGGCTGATGCAGTCCTCGTGGTCCCCGTCCGGCGGCGGCGTCACGACGATCTCCCCCTCGATCAGCTCGGCCCGGAAGCCCTCCGGCGTATCCAGCGCCAGGAAGCCCTCCAGCAGGACGTCCGCCTGCGTGAGCGGTTCGTGCGGCATGGCACTCATGTCACGCCCCTTCCTCGGTCGCTCGCCAGATCGGGACATCAGTGGATCAGCCGTCCGTGAGATGGGAGTACTTCCTTCGATCGTGGCACAGGAGGGTGCGGAGTTGTCAGATGCGGACGGGTGCGGTGAGTACTTGACCCTGCCGTTGCGTCAACGTTTCTACTGGACTCATGCGCATCGGAGAGATCGCCGCGCTCGTCGGGGTCACCTCGCGGGCGATCCGGCACTACCACCACATCGGCCTGCTTCCCGAGCCCGTGCGCCGGGCCAACGGCTACCGCGCCTACAGCGTCCGCGACGCCGTGGTGCTGGCCCGGATCCGACGGCTCACCGAGCTCGGGCTCGGTCTGGACGAGGTACGGGACGTCCTCGCCGATGAGGCCGGGCGCGAACTCGTCGAAGTCCTCGTCGAGCTGGATGCCGATCTGGCCCGGCAGGAGAACGAGATCCGGGAGCGGCGGCGTCGGCTGGCCCGGTTGCTGGACGGGCCGTTGAGCGCCGAGGAGCCCGTATCGCCCGCGCTGGCCGAACTGCTGGGCACGGCTCCGGCCACCGGCTCCCCGATGGCTGCCAAGGACCGCGAGCACCTGGTGCTGCTGGACACGACGGGTGTCGGCAGTGAGGTCTACGCCGCGCTGCGGCCCCTGGCCGAGGACCCGGCCGTGCACGCGCTGTACGAGCGGCTGGACGCATTGGCTGCGGCGCCCGTGGACGATCCGCGGATCGCTCCGCTCGCCGCCGATCTGGCCGCCGCCGTGCCGGACGAGGTGCTGGCGGCCATCCCCGGCGGGCCGGTCCTGACGGGGTTCGGTCAGGCCCTGCTCGACGACTACGCGCCCGCGCAGGCCGAGGTGGTGCGCCGGGTGATGGCGGCCCTGACGGCACGCGTGGCGGAGAGGGGAACAGGATGAGCGTGCGGATTGCGCGGTATGCCGTGGGGGCTGTGCCGGCTGTCGAATTGGGTCTGGGCGGCTGCCTGCTGGCGGGGGTCCGGATACCGGGTGCGGTTCTGCTCGGTGCCGAGGCCCTGGTGGTTGCCGCCCTCGGGTTCGAGGGCGTGGTCCTGTGGCGGCTCTGGCTCGTGGGCCGGCGTGCGGGTGCCGGGCGGCGGGAAGCGATGGGTGCGGCGCTCCGTACCGTCGTGCCCGAGAAGGTGCGCCGTCTCGTCGCGCACGAGGTGCGCGCCCTGCGCAGTCTCGGGCTGTGGGTGCTGCGGAGGCGTCATGGCGTGCCGGAGGGTGCCCTTGCCGTCCCGTACACCGGGCCGCAGACCGCCATGATGTACGGCCTGGTCTTCGTCGCTCTGGTCGAGACGGTGATGCTGGCGCTGCTGATCCCGTGGCCGGTCGTGCACAGGGTTCTGCTCGTGCTCGATGTGTACGGGGTGGTCCTGGTGCTCGCCCTCCATGCCGCGTGTGTGACCCGGCCGCATGTGGTGGACGCCGACGGGGCGCTGCGGCTTCGCTACGGCGGGCTGTTCGACCTGCGGGTTCCCGCCGGGGCGGTCGCCGGGGCGCGGGTCGAGCGGCGCTATCCCGAGGGCGGGCCGGTGCGGCCGGGGGCGGACGGGGTGCTCGACCTCGTCGTGGGCGGGCAGACGACGGTGACCGTGGAGCTGGTCTCGCCGGTGGCGTTCGTGCGGCCGCTCGGGAAACGGGGGTGGGCGCGGACGGTGCGGTTCCATGCGGATGATCCGGGTGCCGCCGTGGCCGCGCTCACGCGGGGGCGAAGAGGACCTTCGCCGAGCCAGGATCCGCCTGGGCGAGCCTGACCCGCAGCCGTTCCCCCAGCGGGAGCTTCGCGTCGCCGCCCTCGATCCGGGCGACGACGGCCGGGTCCTCGATGTGGACGGTGCCCGTGGTGGGCTCCTGTTCCTTCACGTCGACCACGTACGCGTCGAAGACCTCGCCGATCCGGTCCTTGAGCAGCGCGGCCTCGACCAGGTCGACGCACTCGCGCTCGACGGTGTTGGCGCGCCTGGTCCCGTCCGCCATCTCCTTCGGCAGGCCGGGCAGCGCGGCGCGGACCCACTCGGGCGGGTCCTGATCCGCGACGGCGGCGAGGCACAGCTCGGCCGCGTACCGGTCGACGAGGCGGCGCAGCGGGGCGGTGCAGTGCGTGTAGAGGTCGGCGACGGCGGCGTGGACGGCGGGGGTGGGGAGTTCGCCGTGGTCGAAGACGGTGTAGCCGGCGCCGCGCAGCAGGGTGGTGCACTCCTGGAGGAACGCGGCGTGGCCGGCCTTCCTCGGGTCGAGCGAGCGGACGACCTGGGCGTACGGGACATGGTGCGGCCAGTCGATGTGCAGTGCCTGCGCCGAGCGGCGAAGCCGGGCCACGGCGCCGTCCGGGGCGACCGGCAGCGTGCGCAGGATGCCGGAGCCGGTCTCGGCCATGAGACGGGCGGCGGCCATGCCGGTCAGCAGGGAGATCTGGGCGTTCCAGCCGTCGGCGGGCAACGGGGCGCGGTATTCGAGGCCGTAGCCGCCGTCGCGCTCGACGATCTCCTGCTCGGGCACGTTGAGGGAGATGCCGCCGCGGGCGACCTCCTGCTCCTCGCGGAGCCGCCCGATGTCGCGGAGCAGGGCCAGGGGTTCTTCGGCGGTGCCGGTGTCGAGCTGCCGCTGGACGCCCGCGTAGTCGAGCTTGGCGCGGCTGCGGACGAGGGCCCGGCGCACCGAGGTGGTGACGACGACGCCCTCGTTGTCGAGGTCGATCCGCCAGAGCGCGGCGGGGCGGGTCCGTCCCGGCAGGAGGCTGGCGGCGCCCTCGGAGAGCAGGGCGGGGTGCAGCGGCACCCTGCCGTCGGGGAAGTAGAGGGTCGTCACCCGGCGGTGGGCCTCGGTGTCGAGTGCGCCGCCGGGGCGTACGAAGGCGGCGACATCGGCGATGGCGTAGTGCACCCGGTAGCCCCGGCGGCGGCGTTCGAGGTACATGGCCTGGTCGAGGTCGGTCGAGGTGGGCGGGTCGATGGTGAGGAACGGCAGGTCCGTCGCGTCCTCGTGGGCCGATACCGCCGGGTCCTTCGCCGCCTGTGCCGCTTCGGCGAGGACCTCGGTAGGGAAGGCGTCGGGCAGGTCGAGCTCGGTGCGCAGTTTGCGCAGGGACGCCCTCAGCGGGGTGTCGGCCGGCCCGGTCATACGGAGATGGCGGCGGGGCATGGAACCGAGCGTATGGCGGGGCGGGGCGAGCGGCATCCCGGGTGGCGGCCCGGCCGGTTCCGGTGTGCCCGTACGCTGGCGCGGGGGCCCGGTCCCGCCCCGTCTGTGCGTACGAAGGAGAACCGCCGTGCTCGTGCTGTTGCCGCCCTCCGAAGGAAAGGCCGCCTCGGGGCGCGGTGCTCCCCTGAAGCCGGAGTCGCTGTCGCTCCCGGGCCTGGCCGAGGCGCGGGCGGCGGTTCTCGACGAGCTGGTCGAGCTGTGCGCGGCGGACCAGGACAAGGCCCGCGAGGTGCTCGGGCTGAGCGAGGGGCTGCGCGGCGAGATCGCGAAGAACGTGGAGCTGCGGACGGCGGGGACGCGTCCGGCCGGGGAGATCTACACGGGGGTGCTGTACGACGCACTGGATCTGGCCTCCCTGGACACGGCGGCCAGGCGGCGGGCCGGGAAGTCGCTGCTGGTCTTCTCCGGGCTGTGGGGCGCCGTGCGGGTGGGCGACCGGATTCCGTCGTACCGCTGCTCGATGGGTGTGAAGCTGCCGGGTCTGGGCGCGCTCGGGGCGTACTGGCGTGACCCGATGGCACAGGTGATGCCGGAGGCCGCCGGGGACGGACTCGTCCTGGACCTGCGGTCCTCCGCCTACACCGCGGCCTGGAAGCCCAAGGGCGAGGTGGCGGAGCGCACGGCGAGCGTGCGGGTGCTGCACTCCCAGCTGGTGGACGGGGTCGAGAAGCGGTCGGTGGTCAGCCACTTCAACAAGGCGACGAAGGGGCGGGTGGTCCGCGATCTGCTGGTCTCCGGTGCGCGGCCGAAGGGGCCCGCGGAGCTGGTGGAGGCCTTGCGCGGGCTCGGGTACGTGGTGGAGGCCGAGGCTCCGGCGCGGGCCGGGCGGGCGTGGTCGATCGATGTCGTGGTGACGGACATCCACTGAGCCACCGGCCGCACGTGGGCCGGCTGCCGAACCCCTCGTGTTGCATCATGTGCAACGATCGTTGCGTACGGTGCGATCGGCGCGGCAAGATGAGCCCATGACCTCCTCTGTGCTGGACCTTGCTCCCGTCGTGCCCGTAGTCGTCCTGGAGGACGCCGCCGACGCGGTGCCGCTCGCCCGCGCCCTGGTCGCGGGCGGGCTCCCGGCCATCGAGGTGACGCTGCGCACCGCCGCGGCTCTGGACTCGATCAGGGCGATCGCGGCCGAGGTGCCGGACGCGGTGGTCGGCGCCGGCACGGTGATCTCCGTACGGAATGTCGCCGACACCGTCGCCGCGGGGGCCCGGTTCCTGGTCAGCCCCGGCTGGACGGACCGGCTGCTGGACGCGATGAAGGCGTCGGGGGTGCCGTTCCTGCCGGGTGTCTCCACGACGTCCGAGGTGGTCGCGCTGCTGGAGCGCGGGGTCACCGAGATGAAGTTCTTCCCGGCCGAGGCGGCCGGCGGCACGGCGTACCTCAAGGCGCTCTCCGCACCGCTGCCGCAGGCCCGCTTCTGCCCGACCGGCGGCATCGCCCTCGGCTCCGCGCCGTCCTATCTGGCGCTGCCCAACGTCGGGTGTGTGGGCGGCAGTTGGATGGTTCCGACGGACGCGGTCGCGGCGAAGGACTGGGCGCGGGTGGAGCGGCTGGCGAGCGAGGCGGCGGCGCTGCGCGGCTGATTCTCCCCTACCCGCCCCTTCCCGGAACCGAACGACCTCGCCGACGCGATCGCGGCCGTCCTGCGGACCCGGCCGGAGCGGCGTGAACTCACGGTCGATCCCGAGAAGCCGTGCACGGCAGCCGAGTTGGCGCAGGCCGTGCACGACGCCGTACGGCCCGTACCGGTACGGACGGAGCCCGGTGACGGGCCCGGGTGCACGCATGGACGGCCTGCCCGGATGCCGTACGGCCGCCCGGCTGGACGCCCGTGACGGGCCTGGCGCGGGGATTGCACGCCTTCGCCCAGTGGCTCGCCTATGAGGGTGTCCTGCTCACCGAGGACCGACCGGGGGACTGACTGGGGTTCCGACCGGAGGGCCGATCGCCGGCGGAGAGCCGCCGTCCCGTTCGGCCAGGGTGCAGGTCCTGGAGCGGTAACCGGGGATTCCAGAATTTGGCCGGGAAAATCAAGAATTCAGTCCGGACAGTTGCGGAACATTATATTCCGTACATTCAGTGGCGCGTACATCAAAAAGCCAGGCCAGAGTATCCGGCTATGCGTGACCGTATGGCCGGAGCGAGGTCGGATCGATGTCTGGTCATTACGTATCGAGGCATCCGTCCCATTTGTTGATTATTCGCGCATACGCATGCCCCCCGAGGGGTTGCTTTCGGCCCTCCCGGCCGGGGGCTGTTGATAGTGCCGATGGACTCATGAAGACTGATCAGGTGCAAGATCGTCGACCGAGAAATCGCCCATCCGAAAGGCAGTGTAAACGAAAAGTAAATATTTTCCAATGATTCAACCGTACGAGTCGTCGAGGAGGATCGTGTTGTGGAGTACCGGAGACTCGGCCGGACGGGCACTCGCGTCTCCGCGCTGAGCCTGGGCACGGCCACCCTGGGGTCGCGCTGGGGTCCGCGCTGGTCGATGGCGCCGGCCGAGGCCGACGTGCTGATCGACACCGCGCTGGAACATGGAATCAACCTGTTCGACACGGCGAACGTCTACAACGACGGGGAAAGCGAGGAATGGCTCGGCCGTGCATTGAAGCAGCGTTCCGCTCGCGACCGCGTCGTTCTGTCAACAAAGTTCGGCTATCGCGTCGACCATTCCGATGTCAACAGCGGTGGATGCAGCCGCCGGGCAATGACCGCCGCCGTCGAGAATTCACTGACCCGGCTGGACACCGACTATATCGATCTGTATTACGTCCATCTCTGGGACCGGGTCACATCCATCGAGGAAACGCTGGAGACGGCGACCGACTTGATCGCCCAGGGCAAGATCCGCTATCTCGGCCTGAGCAACGTACCCGGCTGGTACCTGGGTTATGCGGACGGGCTGTGCGCGGGAAGGGGGCTCCCACCGATCGCCGCGGTGCAGTTGAACTACAACCTGCTCACCCGCTCGTTGGAACACGAGCACCTCTCGTACGCCGAACACGGCGGCACCGGTCTCGTCTCCTGGGGGCCCCTGGCCGGAGGCCTGTTGGCGGGCCGGTACCGGGTGGATGCGCGAAGACGCCGCCTCGAAGGGGCCGGACGGCTGACCGAAGGCATCCTGGGAGCCACCCTCAGCCCCTTCCAGGACATCGTCCACCGCACCCTCGCCCGCCTCGATCAGCTCTCGGAGCAGACCGGTGAAAGCCCCGCGCGGCTGGCCCTGGCATGGCTGCTGCGCAACCCCCGCCTCACCAGCGTCACCCTCGGTGTGTCCTCGCGGGCGCAGCTGCTGGACAACCTGGCGGCGGCGGACACCGAACTGCCCGACGGAGTGATGGCCTCGCTCGACGAGGTGTCCGCCCCGTCCACCCCCCACCCCTACGACTTTCTGACCCAGGAATACCAGGACCTGGTCCATGGCACCCCTGCGAGCGACCCGAGCAAGGTCGGGCAGGCGTCGATGGACCAGCAGAGAACCAACTGACACTGCGGGAGCGCGGACACCGTGCCGCCGGAGGCGGGCGGTGGGCCGCCTCCCTGTGCGGTCATCGCATCCGGGCTGCGGGTACGCCGACGACGTCGTACCGCTCTGTCCGGTCTTCGTCATGTCGGGACAGCCGACCAAGCCGGGCGTGACGCCGATCGACCATCACCTCGCGCGACGTCACGGCGTCTCGCCGGTTCCGACCAGCCCGTGGGAGCAGACATGCGTTTCGGCCTACTCGGCATGCTAGAGGTCTTCGATGGGGAACGAAGGGTGACGCTTTCCGCACCAAAAGTGCGCAGCGTGCTGGCTCTGCTGCTTCTCCACAGCGGCCACGTCGTGCACACGGCCTCGCTCATCGACGAACTGTGGGGAGAGAACCCCCCGTTGACCGCTCTGACCACCCTGCACACCTACATCTACCAACTGCGCAAGGCGATCCCGGTCCGACGCACGACGGGCTCGGACGGGGGTCCGGGGGAGCCGGCGCCGACCGGGTCGGCACAGCCCCAGTGGCTGCGCACCGCGTACGCCGGTTACGTCGCCGACATCCCGCCGGAATCCATCGACCTACGCCAGTTCGAGAGTCTCGCCGCCCAGGGGAAGAGGGCCCTGGAGCGCGGGGTGATGGCAGAGGCCGCCGGCCTGCTCAGGGCCGCGCAGTCCTGCTGGCGCGGACCGTTCGCCGCCGACGTCCGGCACGGCAGGGCGCTCAGTGCCTACGCCACCAAACTGGACGAGGAATGGCTGCGCGTGGTGGAGCAGGCCGTCGAAGCCGAGATGGCGCTCGGCCTGCACCGGGAAGTGGTCGGCGAATTACGGCAGTTGGTCATGGAGCACCCGTTCTCCGAGGGGCTGTACCAGCAGCTGATGCTCGCCCTGTACCGGTCCGACCGGCGCTTCGACGCGATACAGGAGTACCAGTGCCTGCGCCGGAACATGGTCGAGGAGCTCGGCCTCGAACCCTCGCGCGCGGTCCAGCAGCTGCACGAGGCCATACTCAACTCCGACCCCTCACTCGACTTCCGCTACGCCGACCGGCCGCGGCCCCGGCAGCACAGCGACTGGTCGGCACATTGACGTTCTGCCCCGCTCGACGAGGGCTCTCCCGAGGAGGATCACCGTGGCAACCGACACCGCACCGCCCATCAGCAGCGGCACGGCCGAGGAAGAGGCGCGCAAACAACTGCCCGCCGAGACGTTCGAGTACGCGAGCGGCGGTGCCGGGGACGAGTCCACCGTGCGCCGCAACACCGCGCGCCTGGACTCGTTTTCACTGGTTCCCCGGATGCTGCGGGACGTCTCCGGCATCGACACCGGGACCGACGTCGTCGGGGGCCGGCTGGCCGCTCCGTTTCTCGTCGCCCCCATGGGCATGCAGGGCATCTACCACGAGGGGGCCGAGAGCGCGGCGGCGGCCGCCGCCGCCCACCTGGGCCTCGGGTTCTGCCTGTCGACGTTCGCCACCCATTCGCCGAAGGAGGTCGCGGGCGCGGCGGGCCGGCAGGTGCGCTGGCGACAGGTGTACCTGATGAGCGACAGCGGGCTCACCGACGCCCTGGTCGAAGGAGCCGAGGAAGCGGGCTTCGACGCGGTCGTCTGCACGGTGGACGTTCCGGTGATGGGGGTGAGCCGGCGCGACGCGGGCAACGTCTTCGACCACTCCAGTCAGGCACTGCGGGAGCCCGCCGCACAGCCGGCGGTGGCGGACGAGCCGTACTTCACCCGGCTGCTGGCCCAACGCCGCCGCGAGGCACCGGACACGAGCGCCCAGGAGGTCATCGACACGCTGTTCCCGAACCCCGCCGGCACCTGGCAGGAGCTGGAGCGGCTCATCGACCGTTCCCGGCTGCCGGTGATCGTCAAGGGCGTGCTCCACCCCGAGGACGCGACCCGCGCGATCGCGGCCGGTGCGGCCGCGGTCGTGGTGTCGAACCACGGCGGCTACCAGCACGACCGGTCCGTGACCAGCATCGACGCCCTTCCCGGTGTTGCCCGGGCGGTGGGCGGCAGCGTGCCGGTGTACTTCGACTCCGGGATCCGCCGCGGCAGCCATGCGGCGGTCGCGCTGGCCCGCGGAGCGTCGGCCGTGCTGGTGGGCCGGCCGGTCCTGTGGGGCCTCGCGGTGGACGGCCGGGACGGGGTCGCCGCCGTGCTGCGGGATCTCGTCGAGGACCTGCGCAACACCATGGCGATCGTCGGCGCCCGGACCGTGGACGATCTGGCCGGAGCCACCGTTCCGGACTGACCCGGCAGCCCTCCGGTGGGCTACCGGGCCGGGTGCACCTGAGGTGTGACCGCGTTCCAGAACGGCCTGCGGGGGACCCACTGCGGAAGGGCGCCGGCGCCGCCGGCGCCCTTCTCCAGGAACGCGATGTTGTGATGCAGGTTCAGACCGGCCAGCGAGCCGGCGAGGTCCGCGCTCCCGCCGTCGGTACGGAGTCCGTGGCCCATGCGGTCACGCAGCGAGTTCACCATGGCCAGAGCGGCCGCGATGGAGTCACCCGGCGCCGCGTCGCCGTCGTGACGGGCCCAGGACGAGGCCGACAGCTCCCCGATGACGTACCAGCCGCCCGGACGCAGTCGCGGGTACAGGTGCTCGAACGCGGTCAGGACGTCGCCCGCGGCATGGCTGCCGTCGTCGATCACCACGTCGAAGGGTCCGTGCTCGCGGCAGAGCCGGTCGAGGAACGCCCGGTCGTCCTGGCGCCCTTGGAGCGTGGTGATGCGGTCCTCGTCCAGGGGGGACTTGTCGAACACGTCCACCCCGTAGATCTGTCCGCGCGGGAAGAAGTGTTTCCACATCCGCAGCGAACCGCCGCCCTCGTCGGGGCGTTCGTAGCCGCCGATGCCGAGTTCGAGCAGCCGGATCTCCTGACCGCGCAGCGCGCAGAAGTGGCGTTCGAAGTACGGCGCGGACAACTGGAGGCTGCCGCACCGGTCCGAGTCGTGCCGCAGGGCCAGGGTGCCGAGCCCGGGGCTGTGCGAGGTGCAGCCGGAGATCACCGCGTCGGCGGCCCGCGCGATCCGGTGCAGCCGCTCGGTGTCGGGGGACAAGTGGTCCTCGCCGGGCAGGAACCGGGTGACGCGCATGTCCGGGCGCCGGCCGGTTTCGGACCGGTAGAGCTCCAGCACGAGGTCGGCGATGGAGCATTCGAGCCGCACATCGGCATCGGCGGTGGCCGCCCGGGTGCGCGCCGGCCGTGCCCCCTCGGTGACACTGAGGGCCGTGGTGTGACGTGCGGGACCGTGGGTCAGCTCCAGCCCGACGGTGGCCGTTCCGCAGTCCGCCGCCGGCTCCGAGCGGAAGAGGATCTCGTCCACCAGTACCGCCGCGACCGCGTCCGTCCCCCAGCGTTCCACCACCTCGGTGATGCGCCGCCAGCCTCCCGAGGCGCTGTGCAGAACTGATTCGACGAGCTCGGTCCTGGTGGTCGTCACGCGGTCTCCCTCGCGGTCGTCGAAGCGGTGCGGTTCAGCCGCGCTGCCAGAACATCGCCACACCGTCGATCGGCTGGAGCGGCTCGGTGATGCCGTGCTTCCTGCGGTAGGTCTCGACCGCCTCACTGCACGGGGGCAGCACGTAGTCGTCCACGATGACGTAACCCCCGGGCGAGAGCCGGGGGTAGAGGTTCACCAGGGCGTCCATCGTCGAGTCGTAGTGATCTCCGTCGAGCCGGATCACCGCGAGCTTGTCCACCTCGATGGACGGCAGGGTGTCGGCGAACCAGCCGGGCAGGAAGCGGACCTGCTCGTCGAGCAGGCCGTAGCGGGAGAAGTTCTCCCGTACCTGTTCCAGCGGCACGGCGAGGAAGTCGTTGTGCAGATGCCACTGGAACTGCTGGTCCTCGGGGTGTGCCTGTTCGTCCGCGACCGGCATCCCCTGGAACGAGTCGGCCAGCCAGACGCGCCGGTCCAGCACTCCGTGCGCCTTGAGAACCGCACGCATCAGGATCGACGAGCCGCCGCGCCACACACCGGTCTCGATCAGGTCGCCCGGGATGTTCTCCCGGATCACCGACTCGACGCAGTGCTGGAGGTTCTCCAGCCGCTTCATGCCCACCATGGTGTGGGCGACGCTCGGCCAGTCGCGCCCTTCCTGCCGTGCCTCCTCGTTGTCCTCGCCCCACACCCGCACCGCCGGGTCGGCGTAGATGGTGTTCGTCAGCACCTTCTTCATCAGGTCCAGATAGAGATCCGCACCGTGGTTCGACATGTGAGGTCAGCCTTTCGCCGTGGGCCGGACATGTGGCCGGGTGGCCGGGGCCACGGTGTCGCGGTGGTCTCCAGTCGGGATCCAGCGGTGCTGGAGGTGGCCGGCGGCGGCCGTTGGACCAGGAGTCCGCCGGGGTATGGGTCGATCGGCCGGACACCGCGGGCGGCGCGGCGCACCGGAACGTGCGGCAGCCGCCCGCGTCGGTACGGGAACACGGAGGAGAGATCTGTGACACGGCGACGAGTCGTCCTGCTGCTGCCGGGACAGGGGGCGCAGCGCGCCGGGATGGCGGCGGGACTCTACGGCGTGCAGCCGGAGTTCACCCGGTGGATGGACGAGATGTTCGCGGCGCTGGGCGCCGACGGCGACGAGCTGCGGGAGCTGTGGCTGAGCCCGGCGACCGCCGGGGCGGTGGACGAGGCCGTGGTGGCCCAACCGCTGCTGTTCGCCGTCGGCCACGCGCTCGGGCGCGCGGTGCGGTCCGCCGCCCAGGAGCCGGATGTATTGCTGGGGCACAGTGTGGGCGAACTCGTCGCGGCGTGCCTGGCCGGCGTCTTCACCCCGGCGGAGCTCGCGACGGCCGTCGCCGGCCACGTCCGGCGTCTGGACGACACCGGACGCGGCGGCATGCTGGCCGTCGCGGCCACCACCGAAGAGCTGTCCGCTCAGCTGCGTGCGGGGGCCGTCGTCGCGGCCGAGAACGGTCCTCGGCAGACCGTGCTCGCCGGCTCCGACAGCGTCCTCGCGGCGGTGCGCGGGCAGTTGGAGCGCCGGAACATCACGCTGCGCACTCTGGGGTCCGGGCACGCCTTCCACAGCCCGGTGATGGTTCCGGCCGCGCGGCGGTTCGGGCAGGACCTGGGCCGGCTCGGGCCGCGGCCACCGCGGGTGACCATCATGTCCACGAGGACCGCACGCCCGGTGAGCGCCGGTCAGGCCGTCGATCCCGCCTTCTGGGCCGACCAGATGTGGCTTCCCGTACGGTACTGGCCCGCACTGCGCTCACTGCTCGACTCCGAGGGCCACGACCCCGGGCTCGTACTGCTCGACGCGAGCGCGGACCGCAGCCTCGCGGTCGCCGCACGCGGTCATCGGGCCGTCCTGCGCGGGCCGAGCAGTGTCCACCCGCTGCTGGCCCGGAGCGATCGGGCGGGCACCGTCGCGGACGCCGAAGCCTTCGCGGCGGCCGTCGCGGCGCTCCGCTCCGGGGTGTGACGTACCGGGGCGTGATGTACCGGCGTGTGATGTACCGGCCTGTGACGTACCGGTGTCAGTTCGGCACGATGATCAGCTTGCCGCGCACATGGCCGGCGGCGCTCTCCCGGTGGGCGTCGGCCGCCTGGGACAGCGAGTAGGTCTGGGACACGGACAGGCCGAGTCCGCCGCTCTCGACCAGCGCGGCTGCCTGCTCAAGACGCTCACGGATCGTGTCGGGGCCGGCGAACACGAACCGCACACCGTGCTCCGCCGCCCGGTGATCGGCGATGGTGACCACGCGTTCCGGGCCGCCGGTCAGTTCGACGAGGGCAGGCAACGAGCCCTTTCCGGCGGCGTCGAATGCCGCGTCCACGCCCTTCACGGCGACGGCACGGGCCCGCTCGGCGAAGCCCTCGCCGTACGTCACGGGTTCGGCACCGAGCGAGCGCAGATACGCGTGATTGTGCTCGCCGGCCGTACCGATCACCGTCGCGCCGAGATGCCTGGCGATCTGCACGGCCACGGACCCGACGCCACCGGCCGCCCCGTCCACGACCAGGGTCTCCCCGGACTTCACCCCGAGGTCCGTGAGCACCTGGTACGCCGTGTTGACCGCCACCGGCAGCCCGGCCGCGACCTCCCACGACACACCTTCGGGCTTCCGCGCCAGCTGCGCCGCGGGTGCCAGTGCGAACTCGGCGTAACTGCCGGAGCCGATCGAGCCGAAGACCTCGTCACCCACGGCGAAGTCGGTCACGTCCGCACCGACCTCCGCGACGACACCGGCGACGTCACCGCCGGGCACCGAGGGGAACTCCACCGGCATCATCGCCGCCACGGCCCCGCTGCGCAGCTGCCAGTCCAGCGGGTTCACCCCGGCGGCGCGGACCTCCACCAGCACCTGCCCGGGACCCGGGCCGGGCACCTCACGGTCCACCACGCGTAAGACCTCGGGGCCCCCGTACTCCGTGAACTCCACAGCACGATATGTCTTTACCATTTTTGCCCTTTGTCTATGTAGGTTTTACCAGGTCTTTCGGGACCTCTGACGTTCTGTCAAGTCCCGTGTGCAAACTATCGAAATAAAGCTCGGCGGGCCATCCGGGTTCGGCCAACTCCCGTTGAAATGAGCGGTCCTTGAGCGAGTCGGGGGGCGGCCTCTCGTAGGTTCGAAGCGATGGAATGTGCCAGGAACCGCAAAGGGAGTACGTCATGACAACACATGCCCCGCGGCTTCCGTTTGAGCGGACCACCGAGCTGGGTCCGCCACCGGAGTTCGCCGCGCTGCGCGCGGAGCAACCGCTGCGGCGGGTCGGGTGCCCGTTCGGCGGCGACGCGTGGCTGGCCACCCGGCACGCCGATGTGCGGAAGGTCTACGCGGACCCGAGGTTCTCCCGGGCCGCGACGGTCAACGCGGACGTGCCGCGGGTGAGCCCGGCGCAGACCCCGCCCGGCGGGCTGTTCGCCATGGACCCGCCGGAACACAGCCGGCTGCGCAAGCTGGTGGCGGGCACGTTCACCATGAAGAACGTGCAGCGCTGGCGGCCCCGGACGGAGCAGATCGTCGACGGACTCGTGGCCGGAATGAGGGAGCACGGATCGCCCGTCGACCTCGTGCACCACTTCTCGGTACCGCTGCCGGTCACCGTGATCTGCGAACTGCTGGGCGTACCGGCGGTCGACCGCGGCTACTTCGAGCGCTTGTCCCGGCTCATGCTGAGCACCACGGCGGCGACCGGCGAGGAGATCGACGAAGCGATCGGCACACTGCTGGAGTATCTCGGCAAGCACGTGGCGGAACGCCGCGCCCGGCCGTCGGACCGGCGCTCCCGAGACCTGCTGACCGACCTGGTGGAGGCGCGGGACGAGACGGACCGGCTCAGCGAACAGGAGCTGGTGCAGATGGGTGTCGACCTGCTCGTCGCGGGACACGAGACCACGGCCAATCAGCTCTCGAACTTCACCTTCACCCTGCTGGACACCGGCCTGTGGTCGCGACTCCTCGAAGAGCCCGGACTGCTCGACCCGGCGGTCGAGGAGCTGTTGCGGTACGTCCATCTCGTCAACGGCGGGACCACGCGCATCGCCCTGGAGGACGTGGAGTTCGACGGCACGGTGGTGCGCGCCGGCGAGGCGGTCATCGCGGCCATCGGAGCGGCCAACCACGACGAGACGGTCTTCGACGAGCCGGACCGCATCAAGCTGGACCGGTCCCCGAACCCGCACGTCGGATTCGGGCACGGTGTGCACCACTGTCTCGGCGCGCAGCTGGCGCGCCTGGAACTGCGGGCCGGGCTCGGGGCCCTGCTGCGTGAGTTCCCCACACTCCGGCTGGCCGGCCCGAAGCAGGACATCCCCTGGCGGGAGGGGCAGTTCGTGCACGGTCCCACGGAGCTGATGGTCACCTGGTGACCTGCCGGTGAGCCGTACCCAGCAGTGCGGAGCCCGTGGCGCGTCTGTACGCGCCACGGGCCACGGCTTCATCGGGGCAGCAGGACGGTCTGGGCGGCGAAGTTCAGACCGGCGCCGAAACCGGCCAGCAGGGCCGTATCGCCCGCGGCCACCCGCCCCTCGGACAGCAGGGCGTCCAGGGCGAGCGGAATCGAGGCGGCCGAGGTGTTGCCGGACCTGACCACGTCGGTGGCCAGCACGGTGCCCTCGCCCAGGCCGAGCCGCTCGGCCATCAGCTCGGTCATCCGCAGATTGGCCTGGTGCGGCACGAACGCGGCCAGATCGGCCGGCGCCAGGCCCGCCGCCGAGAGGGCCCGGCCCGCGGCCGGGGCCACCTCCTCCATGGCCCAGCGGAAGACCCTTCTGCCGTCCATGCGCATCCAGGGGCGCGGACCCTGCCGGGCCCAGGGCCCGGTCATCCGCAGGGCGTTGCCGTACGCGCCGTACGCGCGGCGCACCACGGGGCCGACGCCCGGTTCCGGTGCCGGTCCGACCACCGCGGCGCCCGCCCCGTCCGCGAACAGGAACGCGATCGTGCGGTCGGTGGGTTCCACGATGTCGGTCATCCGCTCGGCACCGATCACCAGGACCCGCTCGGCATCGCGGACCCGCACCGTGTCGGAGGCGATCGCGAGGGCGTGGCAGAAGCCCGCGCAGGCGCCCGACAGGTCCAGGCCCGCGGCCCGGCCGGCCCCGAGTTCGTGGGCCACGCGGACCGCGAGCGGCGGTGTCTGGACCAGGTTGGACATGCTGGCCACCAGCACCAGGTCGATATCGGCCGGGGCGGTGCCTGCCCGCGCCATGGCCTGTTCCGCGGCTGCCGCGGCCATCACCGGCAGCGTCTCGTCCGCACCGGCGAAATGCCGCTGGGTGATGCCGCTGCGGGTCTCGATCCACTCCTCCGTGGAGTCGATCGACCGGCACAGCTCGGCATTCGTCACCACCCGCCGCGGGCGGTAGCCTCCGACGCCGAGCAGGGCGCTGTGCCGGGGTGCGGACGCGAGGATCACGGGTGCGGACGCCATTGTGCTCCTTCCCTCGGTGCGCGTTCACGGGGCCCCTTCGGGGCGGCCTCGCGGGGCCGCCCCGAAGGCACCTGGCCGGTCCGGTCAGCGAAAGTCGTCGGCGTGGTCGACGGCCCACTGGGCGTAGGGACGGCCCGGCCTGCCGGTGAGCTGCAACAGCGCGTCCACCACGGGCACCGGTCGCTCGTTCCAGGTCACCAGATAGGTCAGGAGCTGGTTGATGACCTCCTCACGGCCGCCGCCCCAGCGGCTGAGCGTCTGCCGGTACGTCTCCGGCTCGATCTCCTCGAACTCGATCTCCCGGCCGATGGCCTTCCCGAGCAGCGTGACCTGCTCGCGCTGGGTGTTGGACTCGGGGCCGCTCATCACATAGGCGGCGCCGGCATGTCCCCGCTGGGTCAGGGTCAGCGTGGCCACATCGGCGATGTCGTCCTCGTGCACCGCGGCCGCGTGCGACAGCGGATAGGGCGCACGCACGGTGTTGTCCGCACGGATGGGGCGGGCCCACTGGAGCGTGTTCGTGGCGAAGGTCCCGGCCCGCAGGAAGGTCCACGGCAGCCGGGACTGGCCCAGTGCGCGTTCCACCGCGACGTGCAGGCGGGCGATGGGGTTGGTGTCCGCGTCCCGGAAGGTCAGCGACCTGGTGGAGAGCAGGGTCACATGGTCCACCCCGGCCAGCTCCATGGCCTCGATCTGCTGGTCCACCGTCGAGGGGTCCGCGTACAGGAACACCTTCTGCACGCCGCGCAGTGCCGCGCTCAGTGTCCCGGGCCTGGACAGGTCCAGCTCCACGACCTCCGTGTCACGGGACAGCGAGGTGTCCGCGGGGTCGCTGGTACCCACCCGCACGGTCTCACCCGCCGCGAGCAGCTTCCGCGTAACGCTGCGGCCGACATGTCCGCGGCCTCCGGTTACCAGAATGGTCACAGTCTCTCCTCATCAGTACGGATCGCATAGCGGTGCCGCCGGATCGTCCGGACGGACACGATGTGGCGTTCGGTCAGCGCGGCGGCATGCCGTGTGCGGGGGTCCGCCGCCACTCCAACACCCTTTGCTGTTCACGGCCGTTGACCTGGACCGAGCCGTCCAGCGTCAGACGGTCCCCGTCGAGGCGTGCCGAGCGGGTCTGCTCGGTGCCGACCCATGGGCGGCGTGGCGTGATCTCGATGGCGTGCATCACCCGGGAGCCCGCCACCCGCCAGGTGCCCGTGTATCCCATGTAGTCGTTGCTCCCGGGCGCGGGGGCGGCGTCCGGTGCGCGCATCATGTGCACCGACACATGGCCGTCCGCGGTGTAGATGAGGGTTCCGCGAGGGGCGGTGCCCAGCGGCCCTTCGACACGGGTGCCTTCGGCGTCGACGTCGTGGAAGGAATCGAGCGTCCACACACCGATGAGATCGGCGGGGTTCACCGCCGGTCTCCGGTCGGTGCCGCAGGCGTACGGGCGGGGGACCGGCCGGTACCGAACCAGGTGCGCAGGGCGCGTACCAGCGGCCGGGTCCGCGGTGTTTCACCGGTTCCCAGCGCCCAGGCGACGTAGCCGTCGGGCCGGAGCAGGACCGCGGCCAGATCGTCGCGCCCGGACTTCGCGGACACGACGTCCACGCGGTCCGACCACCTCGCCCCGATGTCGCGCAACGTGGCGCAGTCGGTGAAGTCGAGCAGCAGTCCCCTTCCCGGGGAGGCCTCTTGACTGTCCGTCACGTCGTAGTCGGACAGGAAGGTGCCGACCGCACCGTGCCCGTCCGTGCCGTATCCCTCGTCGGTCCCGCTGAGCAGGGCACCGACGTACTGGCGCACGGCCGGCACATCCATCATCCGGCCGACGAGGTGGCGCAGGGCGCTGCTGTGCGGATCGGGTCGCATCAGCGCCGTCTGGGCACGGACGTTCGCCAGCAGCCGGGCACCCACCGGATGCCGTTCCTCGTGGTACGTGTCGAGCAGCCGGGCCGGTGCCCAGCCGTTGAGGGTGGCCGCCAGTTTCCAGCCGAGGTTGGCGGCGTCGGTGATGCCGGTGTTGAGGCCCTGCCCTCCGAACGGGGCGTGCACATGGGCCGCGTCGCCGGCCAGGAGGACCCGCCCGGCGCGGTACTCCTCCGCCTGGTACGCCGTGTCGGTGAACCGGCCACCGGCGGCCATGCGGGCGATCGGAACGGTGGTCCCGGTGACGCGCCGGAGACTGTCCTGGAGCTCCTGGGAGGTCAGGGGTCCGGCGTCCGGGGCCGGGGGCCCGTCGAACTCCAGGGTGGCGACCCGGTTGACGCCGAGGCCCCACGCGAGGAGTCCGCCGGCGGTGTGGTGGAAGCCGGGTTCGAGCGGCGGTTCGCCCTCGAACCCGACGACGGACTGCCGGCCGGTCAGGGTCGCCTCGGTGCCGGTCAGCGGGATGCCGGCGAGCCTGCGTACGGTGCTCTCGCCGCCGTCGCAGCCGACCGCGTAGGCCGCGCGGAGGCGTCGCTCGCCGCCGGGCGCCGCCGCCGTGACCCACACGCCCCGGTCGTCCTGCTCGATCCCGGTCACCTCGTGCTCCCACACCACGTCCACACCGAGTGCGGCGACGTGCCGGAGCAGGATGTCCACCAGGGCCGGCTGCTCCACGCGCATCCGGCGCAGCGAGGCGTCGGCGTGCTCGACCTTCTCGATGCCGGCGAGGTGCTCCTTCGGCAGGGCGTGCCCGACCGCGCCCGTGGTGTTGTCCGCCATCGCGTGGTAGCGCTCGATGGTCTCCTGCTCGGCCCGGTCCAGCTCGTCGGCCAGTCCCCGCCTGCGCAGCAGCGCCGCCGCGAGCGGTCCGATCGACCCGGCCCTGACCATCGTCTCGGGGGTGGCCCGCCGTTCGAGCACGGTCACCTCGATGCCGTGGACGGCCAGTTCGCCCGCCAGCGCGAGGCCGACCGGGCCGGCCCCGACCACCACCACGGGCAGTCGCTCGCCGGAGTCCGTGTCCTCGTCGCCGCTGCCGGTCTGCGGTTGGTTGAGCCGGTCCAGCAGCGCCATCGGGGTGCCCAGACCGTGAACCTCCTCGTCGGATATCCGGATGCCGTGATCCCGCTCGATCCGGGCCACGGACTCCAGTACCGCCAGAGAATCGAGGCCCAGGGCGTCGAAGTCCGTGTCGAGTGCGTCGTTCCCGATGCCGACGAGTTCCTGGTTGCCGGAGCAGTCGGCGAGAATGGTCAGCAACTGACCTGGTTGGATGCTCATCTCTTCTCCCTCCATGAGGCTGTGGTGCGGTGACGACGCGGGAACATCACACGCTGCGGACAACTTCTCGGTATCCCAGGCGGGGCAGTCGCGCGGAGAAGGCGTCGGCGCCGGGGTGGCCGATGTTGACGATGCTCATGACGAGCACCGGTTCGCCCGGGAAGAACTCCTTGTGGACGCCCTCGGGGTCGAAGCCGGCGATCGGCCCCGCTGCCAGGCCGCCGGCACGAATCCCGATGATGAAGTAGCCCAGTTGCAGGGCCGTGTTGAACACCGCGGACTCACGGCAGGCGTGCTCGTCGGCGTAGGCGTGGCGGGCGTTCGGGGCGTGCGGGAAGAGACGTGGCAGTGTGTCGGGGAAGCTCAGGTCCGCCGCCAGGACCGCGACCAGGGGAGCGGACGCGACCTTGGCCCGGTTCCCCTCCCGGACATGGTGCAGCAGCGCTTGTCTCGACTCGTCGGAGCGGACCAGCACGACCCGCATCGGCTGCTGGTTCATCGAGGTCGGGCCCCACTTGACCAGGTCGTAGATCGCCTCGATCTGCTCGTCGCCGACCGGTGTCGGGGCGAACGTGTTTGCGGTTCTCGCTTCCCGGAACAGCAGGTCCTGCGCTGCTTCGTCCAGGGCCAACGGATGGCCGGCCATGCTCGTCCCTCCTGATCACGCGTCGCAGATGGCCACGACTCGGGTCCAGCCCGCGCCCGCACCGGTGACCGGCACCGGGAAGCACGCCACCATGTAGCCGGTGGGGCCCGGCAGTTCGCCCAGGTGGGCCAGCTTCTCCAACTGGAGGTAGGGGTGGCTGCGCCCCGCGACGTGCGCGGGCCACAGCACCGACCGGTCGCCGGTGCGCCGGTAGTCCTCGATCATGTGCGGAATCGGCCGGTCCAGGCCCCAGGCGTCGATCCCGATCACCTTCACGCCCTGCTCGGCCAGGAAGACGGTGCCCTCTCCGGTCAGCCCGGCGAACGTCGTCAGGTAGTCGCTGCTTCCCCACAGGGCATCAGCGCCGGTCCACAGCAGCACGATGTCGCCGGCGACCGGTACGTGCCCGATGCGGGCGAACTCCGCCTCCAGCATCGCCACGGTGATGCCCTGCCCCGCCGGGACGTTGCGGAAGTCCAGCCGCACACCGGGGCCGTAGCACCACTCCAGCGGGACCTGGTCGATGCTCCTGGCCGGGGCGTCACCGGTGAGCGGGCCGTAGTGCAGGGGCGCGTCCATGTGCGTGCCGGTGTGGGTGGTCAGTGTGACGGTCTCGTTGGAGATGGCCATGCCACCGGGGAAGTCCTCCGGGGAGAGCCCCAGCACGGTGGCCCCCGCCACGTGGTCGAGCAGGTCGATCTTCACCGGGGTCGCTTCGCTGTCGATCTGCTCGGTGGGAACACTGAGGTCGACCAGCCGGGTCATCGGTCGCCCCCGTTGCCCGCCGCGACGGCCTCCGCCGTCTTCTTGACCGCGCCGAGATCGGCGACGCTGTTGCGTTCCACCGCGGCCCGCAGCATCGTGTCGGCCTCCTGCGGGGTGAGCTTGCCCGCGACCTTTCCGTCGACCGCGTCCCTGGCCCTGAACTCGTGGGTCAGTACCAGCTGGGTGGTGTCCTCGCCCAGCGGCAGGGCCCGCCACTGGCCGCCCATGTGGCCGACGATCGGCGCGTGCTCCAGCTGCCGGTAGCTGATGATCCGGTTGCCGGCGTCGATGTCGCGCCGGGAGATCCAGGAGCTGGTCTCTCCGTTGACATCGACCACGAGCCGGGCGATCTGGTGGGTCGGCGACTCCTCAAGGATCTTCACGTCCTGGGTGGGCGGGAAGATCCTGGCGTAGCCCTCGACGTCGACCAGGATGTCCCAGACCACGGCGATCGGGGCGTGCACGGTGACGGTGTGCTCCGCGTGGTGCAGGGGATTGGTCGCGGGAACGGCGGTCAGCGGGGGGTGGTTGGCGTAGGCGGCCTCGTAACTGATCCTGGAGCGCCAGGCGGCGATGAACGCGTGCGTGGAGGTCAGCTCCGAGAACTTCCGCATCGTCTCGCTGTCCTCGCACACGATCTGGGCGATCGCGGTGCCGGTCATGCCGACGGCCTTCTCGTCCACGGGCAGCCACTCGTGGGACCGGTGGTCGAAGCCGACGGACAGCCCGGTGTCCAGGACCGTCTCCCTGAGTTCCTTCAGGAACTGCTCACGGTCCTGGACCGAGACGGATTCGGCGAACTTGTAGATCAGGGTGTGGCAGATCATCGACTCTCCTCGTGGTGGGGCAGGGATGCCCGGAATGTTGTTGCGAACAGCGCGTTGCTCCGCCCGGCGTCGACGGCCGCGTGCGAGGTCGCGGTCTGTACGTCGCGCCAGAGCCGCTGGACGGGGTCCTGGGCTGTGTGGGCGCGGCTTCCTCGCGCGCGGAAGAGGCGGTCGGTGGCGGTGCGGGCCAGGTCCGCGGCGAGCGCGGCGTCCCGGCCGTTGCGCGCGGCTTCCAGTCCGCGGACCGGGCCCTGGGTGTCGAGGCGCAGACAGGCCTGTTCGACGAGCAGGGCCGCGGTGTCGATCTCGGCCGCCGAGCGGGTCAGCACGGCGTCGCGGTCGGGGCCGGTGCG
>NZ_JBEXPH010000136.1:0-23489 GCF_040611955.1 Streptomyces sp. NPDC006510
GCCGCCGCGATCCCCGGCCCGGCCACCGCGCCGGGAGCCGGACCCGCGACTCCCGCGGCGAGCACCGGCCCCGCAGGACTCGACCCACAGGCCGCGGTCCGTCGCGAGGGCGACCGGCTGCGTTTCGTCGGGGCCGCCACCCGGCGGATCGCCCGCGGCATAGACCTGGACGAGATCGTGCTGGGCCTGTGCCGGGCCAGCGTGCCGACGTTCTCCGACGCCATACTGGTCTACCTCCGCGACCCGCTGCCGGTCGGTGACGAGCGGCCGGTCTCCCCGTTCGTGCTGCGGCTGCGCCGGTCCGACCGGCTGCGGCTGAGCGAGGAGGAGACGGACAGCTCGTCTGAGACCGAGCGCCTGCGGCTGCCCGTCATCGATCCGCACGGCGATCTGACGCCCGCGGCCGAGCTGTGCGAGGTCCGCTCGGGCGGTGCGCTGGCCGAGGTGCTGCGCGGCGTGCGGCCGGTCTTCGGGGACTCCGCGGCGGCCCGCGCCGCGCTGCCCGAACTGCTGGGCGCCGGCCGGACCGTGCCCACCGGACACCGCGCGATCCTCGCCCCGCTGCGCGGCCGGCGGCGGGTGATCGGCGCCGCCGTCTTCCTGCGCGGGACGGAACGGCCGTCCTTCGAGTCCAACGACCTGCTGGTCGCGGCCCAGCTGGCGACGCACACCGCGCTCGGCATCGACAAGGCCGTGCTGTACGGACGCGAGGCGTACATCGCCGACGAGCTCCAGCGCACCATGCTGCCCGACTCGCTGCCGCAGCCGACCGGCGTCCGGCTCGCCTCCCGCTATCTCCCGGCCGCCGAGACGGCCCGGGTCGGCGGCGACTGGTACGACGCGATCCCGCTGCCCGGCAGCAGGGTCGCCCTGGTCGTCGGCGACGTCATGGGCCACTCCATGACGTCCGCGGCGATCATGGGGCAGCTGCGCACCACCGCTCAGACCCTCGCCGGGCTCGACCTGCCGCCGCAGGAGGTGCTGCACCACCTCGACGAGCAGGCGCAGCGGCTCGGCAGCGACCGCATGGCGACCTGCCTGTACGCGGTCTACGACCCGGTCGCGCACCGGATCACCATCGCCAACGCGGGGCATCCGCCGCCCGTCCTGCTTCATCTGGGCGGCCGTGCGGAGGTGCTGCGGGTGCCGCCCGGCGCCCCGATCGGGGTCGGCGGGGTGGACTTCGAGGCGGTCGAGCTGGACGCGCCCGCGGGGGCCACGCTGCTGCTCTACACCGACGGTCTGGTGGAGTCCCGGCTCCGGGACGTCTGGACCGGGATCGAGCAGCTGCGCGAACGGCTCGCCGCCACCGCCCGGCTGACCGGCCCGGACCACTCGCCGCCGCTGGAGGCGCTGTGCGACGACGTCCTGGACATGCTCGGCCCGGGGGACCGGGACGACGACATCGCGCTGCTCGCCGCCCGGTTCGACGGGATCGCGCCGAGCGACGTCGCGTACTGGCACCTTGAACCGGAGGAGACCGCTCCGGGCCGGGCCCGCAGGCTGGCCCGCCGCGCGCTCGGCCGCTGGGGTCTGGACGATCTCTCCGACTCGGTGGAGCTGCTGGTCAGCGAGGTGGTGACCAACGCCGTCCGTTACGCGGAGCGACCGGTGACGCTGCGGCTGCTGCGCACCGACATCCTGCGCTGCGAGGTCGGCGACGACTCCCCGCAGCTGCCCCGGCAGCGCCGGGCGCGTGACATGGACGAGGGCGGCCGCGGCCTGTTCCTGGTGAACCGGCTGGCCAGGCGGTGGGGGGCGACGCGCCTTTCGACCGGCAAGGTGGTCTGGTTCGAGATGCCGGCCAGGGGCCAGTAGAGGGGCCGTCGAAGATTCCGGCGGAAAGGGCCGGAACGGACACGGGGCGGAGCCCCGTACGTACGTTAGCGAAATGTTGCCGACCTCCTGTCGGCGGGTTTGACTTCAGTCGTGAACGAGACGGCCTGACCGAAACCCCCACCGACGGGAGGACGCTCGTGTCCGAGGAATCGAAGACCAAGAACACCCCGTACACCACGAACAACGCCGGAATCCCGGTGGAGAGCGATGAGCACTCGCTCACTGTCGGATCCGATGGACCGATCCTGCTCCAGGACCACTACCTCATCGAGAAGATGGCCCAGTTCAACCGTGAACGGGTCCCCGAGCGAGTGGTCCACGCCAAGGGATCCGGCGCCTACGGCACCTTCAGGGTGACCAATGACGTAAGCCAGTTCACCAAGGCCGACCTGTTCCAGCCGGGCAAGCAGACCGCCATGCTCGCCCGCTTCTCCACGGTCGCCGGCGAGCAGGGCTCCCCCGACACCTGGCGGGACCCCCGCGGATTCGCCCTGAAGTTCTACACGGAGCAGGGCAACTACGACATGGTCGGCAACAACACGCCGATCTTCTTCGTACGTGACCCGATGAAGTTCCAGGACTTCATCCGCTCGCAGAAGCGCCGCCCGGACAGCGCGGTGCGCGATCACGACATGCAGTGGGACTTCTGGACCCTGTCCCCCGAGTCCGCCCACATGGTGACGTGGCTGATGGGCGACCGGGGCATCCCGAAGACGTACCGCCACATGAACGGCTACAGCTCGCACACCTATATGTGGATCAACGCTGGCGGCGAGCGGTTCTGGGTGAAGTACCGCTTCAAGACCGACCAGGGCATCGACTTCTACACGCAGGACGAGGCCGACCGGATGGCCGGTGTCGACGGCGACGTCCACCGCCGCGACCTGTTCGAGTCGATCAGGCGCGGCGACCACCCGAGCTGGACACTGTACGTCCAGATCATGCCGTTCGACGACGCTCCGGACTACCGGTTCAACCCGTTCGACCTCACGAAGGTGTGGCCGCACGCCGACTACCCGGAGATCGAAGTCGGCCGGATGACACTCGACGAGAACCCGGAGGACTTCTTCGTCCACATCGAGCAGGCGTCCTTCGAGCCGTCGAACCTGGTGCCCGGCATCGGCCCGTCGCCCGACAAGATGCTGCTCGGCCGGCTCTTCTCGTACCCGGACACCCACCGGTACCGGATCGGCCCGAACTACGCGCAACTGCCCCCGAACCGCCCGCGGTTCGGCCGGAACTCGTACGCGAAGGACGGCCCGATGCGGTACGAGCCGAGCCGTACGGGGGCGGTCTACGCGCCGAACTCCTACGGTGGTCCGGCCGCGGACACCGCGCGCTACGGTGACCCGGCGGGTTGGGCGACGGCGGGCGAGATGGTCCACGAGGCGTACAAGCTGCACAGCGAGGACGACGACTGGGGCCAGGCGGGCACGATGGTGCGCAAGGTCCTGGACGACGCGGCCCGCGAGCGGCTGGTGGGCAACATTTCCGGCCATCTGCTGGACGGTGTGAGCGCCCCGGTCCTGGAGCGCTCGCTCCAGTACTGGCGCAACGTGGACAAGGACCTCGGCGACCGGGTCGCCAAGAAGGTCAACGGCGGCTGACACCGCCGTACGCGGGAGACATGGTTCAGGGGCGGTGCCGGCCGGCACCGCCCCTGAACCATGCGTTCACTGCCCCGTCACGCGCTCACTGGCTGAGCGGGTTGTTGTTGCTGCTGTCATGGCCGGGGCGGCCCGAGCTCAGTCCGTCACCCGGCAGGCCCGGGGACTGGCTCGGCGGCGGCACGTCCGGCGACTGGCTCGGCGGCGCCTCGGGCGACTGGCTCGGCGACTGGCTGGGCGAGTCGCTCGGGCTCTGCGAGGGCATGTCCGGCGACTGGGACGGAGTCGTGTCGGTGCTCGCCGACTGCGAGGGGGTCGTCGGCGGTGTGGTCGGTACGGTGACCTCGCCGCGCTCGACGTCCTCCAGGTCGAACTGGGCACTGGAGCCGCCGCCCAGCGCGCCGAGCGTGTAGTCCGCCCAGATCTGCGCCGGGAAGCCGCCACCGTTGGCCCGGCCGGAGTTGGCCGTGCCGGTCAGGCTGACCTGGCCGCCGCCCTCCTTGGGCGATTCGCCGAAGAGCGCGACGACGGTGGTGAGCTCCGGGGTGTAGGCGGCGAACCAGGCCGACTTGTTGTTCTCCGACGTACCCGTCTTGCCCGCCGCCTCGTACGCCGAGGTGTCGGCCGCCTGGCCTGAGCCGCTGTCCACCACGCCGGTCAGGGCGGAGGTCACGGTGTCGGCGGACTTGCGGCTGATCACCTGGCTGCCGATGCCCTCGACCGGCTCGACCGTCCGATCACGGTGCTTGGCCGACTTCACGATGAACGGGGTGACCTTCTTGCCGTGGTTGTCGAGCGTGGCGTACGCGCCCGCCATGTCCCAGGTCGAGGCGTTCATCGTGCCGAGCGTGATGGCGGGGCGCTCGGGGAAGTTCTTGTCCGGTACGCCGAGCTCCAGCGCGGTCTTCTTCACCGCGGGCGGGCCGACGTCGACGACCATCTGCGCGAAGACCGAGTTGATCGACTTGTTCATCGCGGTCTGCACGGTGACGTCGCCGTAGCTCCGGTCGTCCTCGTTCTCCGGGGCGAACGGGGTGTCGCTGCCCACCACGGGCCGCTTGCTGGTGCCGTCGTAGCGGGTGTTGACGCCGATCAGGTCGCCGTCCTGGGTCTTCGACTCGTTCTCCAGCGCGGAGGCGAGCACCAGCGGCTTGAAGGTCGATGCGGGCTGGTAGTCCTGGCGCGTGGCGTTGGAGTAGTAGTGCTTGACGTAGTCCACGCCGCCGTAGAGCGCGACGACGGCGCCGGTCTTCGGGTCGACCGAGGTGGCCCCCGCCTGGACGGTCGCGTCGACCTTGTTGTTCTTGCGGTCCAGCTTGGACTCCAGCTGGCGGTCGACGGACTTCTCCAGCTCCTTCTGCCGCTTCTTGTCGATGTTGAGCGTGAAGGTCCAGCCGCCGGCCTGCCGCATCTCCGCGGTGACGCCCTGCTTCTCCAGCTCCTTGTTGGCCGCCTCGACGAGGTAACCGGTCTGGCCCTCCATGCCCTTGGCGGGCTTGGGCTTGTCCGGGACCGGGAACTGGAGCTTGTCGCGCTCGGCCTGGTCGAGCCAGTGCATCTCGACCATGTTGTCGAGGGTGTAGCCCCAGCGGTCCTTGACCAGCTTCTTGCCGGTCGGCGTCGCGGACTGCCAGTCGTACTGGCTGGGGGCCTGGAGCACGGAGGCCAGGTAGGCGCCCTGGGAGACGTTGAGGTCCTTGGCGTCTACCCCGTAGTACGCCTGCGCGGCGGCCTGGATACCGCTCGCGCCCCGCCCGTAGTACGCGGTGTTGATGTACCCGGCGAGGATGAAGTCCTTGCTCTTCTTGCTGTCGACCTTGAGGGAGATCACCAGCTCCTTGAGCTTCCGGGAGATCGTCGGGTCCTGCGTCAGGTAGTAGTTCTTCACGTACTGCTGGGTGATGGTCGAGCCACCCTGCTTGCCCTTGCCGCTGAGCGTGTTGAGGATGCCTCGGGTGGTGCCCTTCAGGTCGATGCCCTCGTCGTCGTAGAACGTCTTGTTCTCGGCGGCGACGAAGGTGTGCTGCACCTTCTTGGGGACCTCCGCCAGGTCCACGATCTGGCGGTTGACCCCGCCGTCGCCGGTCCGGGTCAGCAGCGTCCCGTCGCTGTACTGGTAGACGTTGCTCTGCCGCTCGGCCAGGGCATTGGCCTTCGGGATGTCCACGTACATGTAGAGCGCCACGAAGGCGCCCATGATCAGCAGGCAGAACCCGAAGAAGGTGCCCAGCATCTTCTTCCAGGTGAAGAGTCTGCGTATGCCGCCGCTCTTCGCAGCCCGCCGCGCTCCGCGCCGCTGGGCTCGTCGCGCATCCGCTCGACCCATCGCTGTGTTGCTCCTGTTTCTCTGCTCGACCAGATCAGCTCAGCCCAGCCAGCTAACACCGTCGGCGAGGACAGAAAGCAAGCGATGCGGTCTTTTGCGGACGTGACAATCAGCACCCATTCTCAAGGGAACCGACTCATGAAGGGTGCCCAAGGTTGCCAATCCAGGTAATGTGTAATCACATTGCTAGCACCGAGTCAGTCTTTCGAAACGGGGGATTCCATGCCCGACCACGGCAATCCGCACGATGTGACCACCCTTGCCGCCGACCTCACGCCCGACGCCCCACAGATGCCCGAACCCCAGGTGAGAGAGGTGACGGCGCACAGCATCCCGGGCGGCCTCGGCCTGCTGCTGACCGTGTTCGGGGTGATCGCCGGCATCGGCCTCGCGATCGTCGGCGGCGTCGTCGGCTCGAACGGGAACAACGGCCTGGGCGTCCCGGTCTGCATCTTCGGCGTCCTGCTCGTCATCGCCTCGTTCTTCTGCATGACGGGTGTGAAGATGGTCGCACCGGGCGAGGCCCGGGTGATCCAGCTCTTCGGCCGGTACGTCGGCACCATCCGCACCGACGGGCTGCGCTGGATCAACCCGCTCACCAGCAGCCGGAAGATCTCCACCCGGGTCCGCAACCACGAGACCGCGGTCCTCAAGGTCAACGACGCCTACGGCAACCCGATCGAGCTCGCCGCGATCGTCGTCTGGAAAGTCGAGGACACCGCGCAGGCGCTCTTCGAGGTCGACGACTTCCTGGAGTTCGTCGCCACCCAGACCGAGGCGGCCGTCCGGCACATCGCGATCGAGTACCCGTACGACGCCCACGAGGAGGGCGGCCTCTCGCTGCGCGGCAACGCGGAGGAGATCACCGAGAAGCTGGCCGTGGAGCTCACCGCCCGGGTGCAGGCCGCCGGCGTACGGATCATCGAATCGCGCTTCAGTCATCTCGCGTACGCCCCCGAGATCGCCTCCGCGATGCTCCAGCGCCAGCAGGCCGGCGCGGTGGTCGCCGCCCGACAGCAGATCGTCGAGGGCGCGGTCGGCATGGTCGAGATGGCGCTCACCCGGATCGCCGAGCAGGACATCGTCGAGCTCGACGCGGAGCGCAAGGCGTCCATGGTCAGCAATCTGATGGTGGTGCTGTGCGGTGACCGCGCGGCGCAGCCGGTCCTGAACACGGGCACTCTTTACCAGTGACCGAACAGACCCCGGCACGCCGGACTCCGCCGCAGCGCAAGCAGATGCTGCTGCGGCTGGATCCGGCGGTGCACGACGCGCTGGCCCGCTGGGCCTCCGACGAGCTGCGCAGTGCGAACGCCCAGATCGAGTTCCTGCTGCGCAGGGCGCTGGCGGAGGCGGGTCGCCTGCCGGGCACAGCACGTCCGATCCCCCGCCGGGGGCGGCCCCCGAAGGACGCGTCGGGCCCGCCCGGCGACTGAGCACCGGGGTCCAGGGGCCGGGATCCCCCGTTATACATCGAAGGTATACATGCCGTGTATAGTGCTTGGCATGTCTATCGGCCACACCCTGCTCGGACTTCTGGAGTCCGGCCCCCGCCACGGCTACGACCTCAAGCGCGCGTTCGACGAGAAGTTCGGCCACGACCGCCCGCTGCACTACGGCCAGGTCTACTCGACCATGTCCCGGCTGCTCAAGAACGGCCTCGTCGAGGTCGACGGCGTCGAGAGCGGCGGCGGCCCCGAGCGCAAGCGGTACGCCATCACCGAGGCCGGGATCACCGATGTCGGCGCCTGGCTCGCGCAGCCGGAGAAGCCCGAGCCGTACCTCCAGTCGACGCTCTACACCAAGGTCGTCCTGGCCCTGCTCACCGGCCGCAGCGCCGAGGCCCTGCTGGACACCCAGCGCGCCGAGCACCTGCGCCTCATGCGCATCCTCACCGACCGCAAGCGCAAGGGCGACCTCGCCGATCAGCTGATCTGCGACCACGCCCTCTTCCACCTCGAAGCCGATCTGCGCTGGCTGGAACTGACCGCCGCGCGACTCGGCCAGCTCGCGAAGGTGGTGGCCCTTTGATCCCCGCCGGCTCCCTGCTCGCCGCCCACGATCTGCACAAGACCTACGGGCCGACCCCCGCGCTCGACGGTGCCTCGTTCTCCGTCCACCCCGGCGAGGTCGTCGCCGTGATGGGCCCCTCCGGCTCCGGCAAGTCCACCCTGCTGCACTGCCTCGCCGGGATCATCACCCCGGACTCCGGCACCATCACCTACGCCGGGCGCGAGCTGTCCGCGATGTCCGACGCCGAGCGCAGCGCCCTGCGCCGCAGCGAATTCGGCTTCGTGTTCCAGTTCGGCCAGCTCGTCCCGGAGCTGACCTGTGTGGAGAACGTCGCTCTGCCGCTGAGGCTGAACGGCACCCGGCGCAAGGCCGCCGAGCGCGCCGCCCTGCAGTGGATGGAGCGCCTGGAGGTCGACGACATCGGCGGGAAGCGCCCCGGCGAGGTCTCCGGCGGCCAGGGCCAGCGCGTGGCCGTGGCCCGCGCCCTGGCCGCGTCACCGAAGGTGATCTTCGCGGACGAGCCGACCGGCGCCCTGGACTCCCTCAACGGCGAGCGGGTCATGCAGCTGCTCACCGAGGCAGCCCGTTCCGCCAACGTAGCGGTGGTGCTGGTGACCCACGAGGCCCGCGTCGCCGCGTACTCCGACCGCGATGTCACCGTGCGCGACGGCCGGGCCCGCGACCTGGAGCACGCCGTATGACACTGCTCGACCGGAAGGAGACCCCGGCCGCTCCGGCGGAGCAGCCGGCGGCCCCCCGCTCCCGCACCCCGGCCTGGGTGCGCGATCTCGGGCTCGGCATCCGCTTCGCGGCCGCCGGCGGGCGCGAGGGGTGGACCCGCACCCTGCTCACCGCGGTCGGCGTGGGCCTCGGCGTGGCCCTCCTGCTCGTCGCCGCCTCCGTACCGCATCTGCTCGACGAGCGGTCCGGACGCGAAAAGGCCCGTGCCGAGACCAAGATCTCGGACTCCCCCGACACGTCGGCGAAGAAGTCGGACAGCACGGTCCTGCGGATCGACGCGGGGACCGAGTACCACGATCGGTCCATCGCGGGCTTCCTCATGCGCGCGGACGGTGCCCACCCGGTGCTCCCCCCGGGGATCGGCGAACTTCCCGCCCCCGGGGAGATGGCGGTCTCCCCCGCGCTCAAGGACCTCCTCGACTCCCCGCGGAACGCGCTGCTGAAGGAGCGGCTGCCGTACAAGGTGACCGCCACGATCTCCGACGCGGGCCTGGTTTCGCCCGGCGAGCTGCTGTACTACGCGGGCAGCGAAACCCTGACCCCCGACACAGGCGGCCACCGGCTGTCCGGTTACGGCGATCCCGGACCCGCGAAACCGCTGTCGCCCCTGCTCATCGTGCTGATCATCATGATCTGCGTGGTGCTGCTGGTCCCGGTGGCCATCTTCATCGCCACCGCCGTGCGCTTCGGCGGCGACCGCCGCGACCTCCGGCTCGCCGCCCTGCGCCTGGTCGGTACGGACATCCGGATGACCCGCCGGATCGCGGCCGGTGAGGCACTCTTCGGCTCGGTGCTCGGCCTCCTCATCGGGCTGGCCATGTTCCTGGCGGGGCGTCAGTTCGTCGGCTACGTCGAGATCTGGGACGTCAGCGCCTTCCCCTCCGACCTGGCCCCCGACGCCCGGCTGTGTGTGCTGATCGCCCTCGCGGTTCCGCTCACCGGGGTGCTCGTCACTCTGGCGGCCATGCGCTCCGTGGTCATCGAGCCGCTCGGCGTCGTACGCAACGGCCGCAGCCGCAGGCGCCGCCTCTGGTGGCGACTGCTGCTGCCGGTCGCCGGGCTCGCGGTCTTCGGACTCACCGGCAAGGTCGAGGAGTACGGACCCGTCAACCCGTACCCGGTCGCCGGAGGTGCGGTGCTGGTCCTGGTCGGGCTGGCCCTGCTCCTGCCCTGGCTGGTCGAGGCCTGCGTCAAGCGGCTGCACGGCGGCCCGGTCCCCTGGCAGCTGGCCACCCGCCGGCTCCAGCTGAGCAGCGGGGCGGCCTCCCGCGCGGTCAGCGGCGTCACCGTCGCCGTGGCCGGGGCGGTGGCCCTGCAGATGCTGTTCGCCGCGATGAACGACGACTTCAACAAGATCACCGGCCAGGACCCGTCCCGCGCCCAGATCTACGCCGCCTCCGAGATCGTCAGCGGCGACGCCGCCCTGCACACGATCAAGGAGCTCCGCGCCACCAAGGGCGTCATCAAGGTCATCGGCACCGTCGAGGCGTACGCGACCAAGCCGGGAACGTACACGGACGACGAGATCCAGCCCACCACCTCGTTCAGCGTCGGGGACTGCGCGACCCTGCGCGAGCTCGCCCGGATCACGTCCTGCCGGGACGGCGACACCTTCGTCGTCCACCCCAAGGACAAGGGACAGGCCGGGTGGGTCGACGAGACCGCCCGCAAGGGCAAGGTGGTCGAGTTCGACACCTACGGCCGGGGCAAGCCACTGCTCTGGACGCTGCCGGCCGACACCCCGACCGTCGAGAGCCGGCCCGATCCGCTCGGCGAGAACCGCTGGGGCATCATGGTCACGCCCGGAGCGATCGACGCGCAGACCCTGCCGGGAGCCCAGACCGTCTCGCAGATCCGCATCGACGAACGCGTCCCGGACGCCGCCGAGTACGTGCGCAACACGGCGGCGCGGATCGACCCCGGCATGCGCCTGGTCACCCTGAACTCGGTCGAGCGCGACCGGCAGTACGCGAGCATTCAGACCGGTCTCCAGGTCGGCGCGACCGCCACCCTGCTGCTGATCGCCGCGTCCATGCTGGTCTCCCAGCTGGAGCAGCTGCGTGAGCGCAAGCGGCTGCTGTCGGTCCTGGTCGCCTTCGGTACCCGACGGGTCACCCTCGGCTGGTCGGTGCTGTGGCAGACCGCGATCCCGGTGGTCATCGGGCTGGCGGTGGCGGTGGCCGGCGGCCTCGCCCTCGGTGCCACCCTGTGCTGGATGGTCGGCAAGGAGGTATCCGACTGGTTCCTGTTCCTGCCGATGGCGGGCGCGGGCGCGGCCCTCATCCTCCTGGTCTCCCTGCTCTCCCTGCCGCCGCTGTGGCGCATGATGCGGCCGGAGGGCCTGCGCACGGAGTGACTGCGCGGGGGTGAGGACGGAAGGGGTACGGTCCCGCGGGGCCGCGCCCCTTCAGTCGCCGTGCGGGCCGGCCGTCACCCGCACCGGCAGCACCGTCATCGCCTCCCGCAGCGCCGCCGCGAACTCCTCGAACTCCTCGTGCCGCGCCGCCCCCGTACGCATCCCCAGCGCCACCCGCCTCGACGGTGCCGGTTCCGCGAAGTACCCGGTGGCCAGCGCGTCGTTGCGGCCGGTCTCGACCGTCACCGCGGTACGCGGCAGCAGCGTCACCCCGAGCCCGCCGGCGACCAGCTGGACCAGCGTGGAGAGCCCGGCCGCGGTCGTGGTGACCGGCGCGCCCTCCGTGCGCCCGGCCTCCCGGCAGATGTCCAGGGCCTGGTCGCGCAGGCAGTGCCCCTCGTCGAGCAGCAGCAGCGGCAGCTCGCGCAGCGCCTCGCGCGGAATGTCGGCACGCCCGCCCAGCCAGTGGTCCTTCCCCATCACCAGCACGAAGTCCTCGTCGAAGAGCGGGAGTTCGGTCACCCCCGGCACCCCGAGCGGTACCGCGAGCAGCAGCAGATCCAGCCTTCCCGCGGCCAGCCCCTCCAGCAGCGAGGAGGTCTGCTCCTCGTGCACCTGGAGGTCGAGCTCGGGGTAGCGCTCGTGGACCAGCCGCAGCACCGTCGGGAGCAGATACGGGGCGACGGTCGGGATCACCCCGAGCCTGAGCACCCCGGTGAACGGCGCCCGGACCGCCTCGGCCTCCTCCATCAGCTCACCGACGGCCTCCAGCACCGCCCGGGCCCGCACCGCGAGCCGCTCCCCGGCCGGCGAGAGCAGCACCTTGCGCGTCGTACGCTCGATGAGCTGGACACCCAGTGCCTCCTCCAGTGCCGAAACGGCCCCGGAGAGCGCCGGCTGACTCATCCCGATTGCCGCCGCGGCGTCCCTGAAGTGCAAATATTCCGCGACGGCCACAAAGGCGCGCAGCTGCGAGAGGCTGGGCTGTTTGGGCCGACTGCCCTGATTGCTCTGAGCCACTGATAGGCACCTCCGATCACCGCAGCCAAGTGTAGCTATTTCCGTGATCAATGCACTCTGTGCCAAGGTGGACTCCGTCCAACCCTCAGGAAATCCCGCAAAAGGGAGTTCCTACGCTACAAGGAGAGCGCGTGCTCACTGTCGGTGACAAGTTCCCCGAGTTCGACCTGACTGCTTGTGTCTCGCTGGAGAGCGGCAAGGAGTTCGAGCAGATCAACCACAAGACCTACGAGGGCAAGTGGAAGATCGTCTTCGCGTGGCCGAAGGACTTCACCTTCGTGTGCCCCACCGAGATCGCCGCCTTCGGCAAGCTGAACGAAGAGTTCGCCGACCGTGACGCCCAGATCCTCGGCTTCTCCGGTGACTCCGAGTTCGTGCACCACGCCTGGCGCAAGGACCACCCGGACCTGACCGACCTGCCCTTCCCGATGATGGCCGACTCGAAGCACGAGCTCATGCGTGACCTCGGCATCGAGGGCGAGGACGGCTTCGCCCAGCGCGCCGTCTTCATCGTCGACCAGAACAACGAGATCCAGTTCACGATGGTGACCGCCGGTTCCGTGGGCCGTAACCCCAAGGAGGTCCTGCGGGTCCTGGACGCCCTGCAGACCGACGAGCTGTGCCCGTGCAACTGGACCAAGGGCGAGAACACCCTCGACCCGGTCGCCCTCCTCTCGGGCGAGTGAGCTGACAGCGACATGGCACTCGACGAACTGAAGGCCGCCGTTCCGGACTTCGCCAAGGACCTGAAGCTGAACCTCGGTTCGGTCATCGGGAACAGCGAACTGCCGCAGCAGCAGCTCTGGGGCACCGTCCTCGCCTGCGCGATCGCCTCGCGCTCGCCGAAGGTGCTGCGCGAGCTGGAGCCCGAGGCGAAGGCCAACCTCTCCGCGGAGGCGTACACCGCCGCGAAGTCGGCCGCCGCCATCATGGCGATGAACAACGTCTTCTACCGGACCCGGCACCTGCTGTCGGACCCCGAGTACGCGTCGCTCCGTGCGGGCCTGCGGATGAACGTCATCGGCAAGCCCGGTGTGGAGAAGGTCGACTTCGAGCTGTGGTCGCTCGCGGTCTCCGCGATCAACGGCTGCGGCCAGTGCCTGGACTCCCACGAGCAGGTGCTGCGCAAGGCCGGCGTGGACCGTGAGACCATTCAGGAAGCCGTAAAGATCGCCTCGGTGATCCAGGCGGTAGGCGTGACCCTCGAAGCCGAGGCCGTGCTCGCCGAGTAGGACCAGCAGTACCCCTTGTACGAGAAGGGCCCCGTGGACGACCGACCGTCCCCGGGGCCCTTCTCCCTTGTGCCCGTGGGCCCTACTTGCCGAGCCCTTTCCTGGTGCCGCCGACGGCGTCGTCCCGGTAGTCGATGTCCTCGGGCGGTGATCCCGGCGCGGGCGTCGGGGCGACGTCGACCGCGGTCGCCCCACGTGGGGACGGCGCGTATCGCAGGGCCTGCTCCTGCCCGTACGCCCGTAGATAGCCGACCGCCGTATTGGTGACCGCGACCAGCGGCACCGCGACGACCGCGCCGCCGATGCCCGCGATCATGCCGCCCGCGGCGACCGAGAGGACGACGGCGAGCGGATGCACCCGCACCGCGCGTCCCAGGATGAACGGTTGCAGCACATGGCCCTCGATCTGCTGCACGGCGAGCACCACCGCCAGCACCATCAGGGCGGTGAACACGCCCTCGGTGACCAGCGCGACGACCACCGCGAGCGCCCCGGAGATCACGGCACCGACCAGCGGGATGAAGGCGAAGAGGAAGATGAAGACGGCCAGCGGCACCGCCATCGGCACATCGAGGAAGAAGATCCCCAGCCCGATGAAGATCGCGTCGATCAGCGCGACTATGACGGTCCCCCGCACATAGGCGGTCAGCGTCCGCCAGGCGCGCGGCCCGGCGCCCGCGACACCCGGCCGGGCCTGGGCCGGCACCAGCTTCAGCACCCAGTGCCAGATGCGCCTTCCGTCGTACAGCAGGAAGAGCGTCGAGAACATCGCCAGCAGTATCCCGGTGAGGACCTCCGCCATCACGGTGACGCCCTCCAGTCCGGCGGAGGTGATCTGCTCGGTGTTGGTGCCGATGGTGTCGCTGAGGTTCTTCGCGATGTCGTTGATCTGCTGCTCGGTGACATGGAAGGGGCTGTCCAGCAACCAGCGCTTCAACTCGTCGATACCGTCCCGCACCTTGTCGGAGAGGGTGTCGAGGTTGTCCATGACCTGCCAGACCACGAACCAGCCGACCAGGCCCATGATGACGAAGCCCAGGATCGCCGTGACGGCGGTGGCCAGACCGCGCGGCAGCCCTTGGCGCCGCAGCCGGGCGACGGTCGGCTGCAGCATCGCGGTGACGAGCAGCGCGGCGACGAAGGCCAGGACCACCAGTTGCACGGCGCTGATGACCTTCATCAGCACCCAGAGGGTGCCCGCCAGGACGAGCAGCCGCCAGCCGGCCTCGGCCGCGACCCGCATCCCCCAGGGGATCGCCGCGACCGGATCGGGCCGGGCGGCGACGGAAGGGGCGTACGAGGGCGGCGGCGGCACATGGTCGGCCGCGGCACCACGCCGGGCCTCCTCGTCCCGAACGGCTCCGGACGACACGGCTCCGGACGGCCCGGACCCGGACTGCCCGGACCCGGCGGGCGCGGCGGAGGCGGTCACCGGCAACGCGGTCCCCGCGGCCTCGTCCCCCACGGCCTCGTCCCTGCGCTGCTCCAGCCGATCGCCCAGTTCGGTCAGTTCGGCGCCCAGCCGGCCGAGCCACCCCGGAATTTTCGACATGATCGTTCCTCTTCCCCCGTTTTCTCTCCCCACCGCTCCCCCGCCGAGCGGTCCGGATCGACCGTACACGCGCGAAGCCCCTCACCGTAGGACGGTGAGGGGCTCTGCACGCTCGGGACCGGAACCTCGGAGGTTCTAGTACCAGTGATTGGCCTGCCAGAACGACCAGGCACCGCACGGGCTGCCGTAGCGGCCGTCCATGTAGTTGAGGCCCCACTTGATCTGGGTGGCCGGGTTGGTCTGCCAGTCGGCACCGGCGGACGACATCTTCGAGCCGGGCAGCGCCTGCACGAGGCCGTAGGCACCGGAAGACGGGTTGCTCGCCCGGTAGTTCCAGGTCGACTCGTGGTTCACGATGTTGCTGAAGCACTGGAACTGGTCGCCAGGAACCATCTGACGGGCCATCGCCTGGACCTCGGCCACGGTGTACGAGCTCTGCGTGGCGAAGGCGGAGGCGCTGCGGACCGAGGAGCGGCTGGCGCGTTCGGCGCGCTCCTTCTTCTCCTGGCGCTCCTTCTCCAGCCTGTCCTCGGCCGCCGCCTTCTTCGACTTGGCGTCCTTGGCGGCCTGGATGCGGGCCGCTTCCTCCACGGACTTCTTCGCGGCCGCGTCGGCCGCGGAGGCCTGGGCGTCGGCCTGCTGCGTCAGCGAGGCGGTCTGCACCTGGGCCTGCTGGCCCGCGGGGATGTCTGCGAGCAGCGTGGTGTCGGCTGCGGTCGCCTCGAAGTTGTTGTCGTCGGCAGCGGGAGTGCTGCCCGAAGCAACGCCTACGACGGCGCCAACGGTGGTTACGGCTGTGGCAGATGCCACGGCGAACCCCCGGACCGAGATCCGGCTCACACGGTGTCCTTCCAGCATCGCCCGCTTAGGTGACCTCGCGGACGCAATCGTGCCCCTGGCGCTGGCCTCCCTACTGCTTGGGTCACGGGAGGCACGGGCCCGGTGGGCGACTCCCCGGAGGGAGTGCCGCGTAGTGCTCGCGGGCGGCATACGGACGGCGATTGTTGAGTTGTGTGGTGCGTGGCACCTCTGGAGGTGCGGGTGTGCCGTATGCGGGGCCTGACGGAAGCAAGACTCTGCCGGAACGGCGCACCGGGAAGCAATTCTCCGTTGCGTGTGAAAGCTCACACCTCGTTCGGAGCAAGTGATTTACGGAAATGGTGCCGCAGCACGATGCCGCCCGGCTAAGCTGCTGCGCTCGCCGGGCGGCACCAACTGTCGTATCCCGTATCAGATCTGGCCTTCCTCCAGCATTTCGGTCACCAGTGCGGCGATCTGCGAGCGCTCGGAGCGGGTGAGGGTGACATGCGCGAAGAGCGGATGGCCCTTCAGCTTCTCGACCACGGCGACGACTCCGTCGTACCGGCCGACCCTGAGGTTGTCCCGCTGGGCCACGTCATGCGTGAGCACCACCCGGGAATTCGCCCCGATCCTGGACAACACGGTCAGCAGTACGTTCCGTTCGAGCGACTGTGCCTCGTCGACGATCACGAAGGCGTCGTGCAGCGAGCGGCCCCGGATGTGGGTGAGCGGCAGGATCTCCAGCATCCCGCGCCCCAGCACCTCCTCGATGACCTCGCGCCCGGCCACCGCCGAGAGCGTGTCGAAGACGGCCTGCGCCCAGGGGCTCATCTTCTCGGCCTCGGTGCCGGGGAGGTAGCCCAGTTCCTGCCCGCCGACCGCGTACAGCGGGCGGAAGACCATCACCTTCTGGTGCTGCCTGCGCTCCAGGACGGCTTCGAGACCGGCGCAGAGCGCCAGCGCCGACTTCCCGGTGCCGGCCCGGCCGCCCAGCGACACGATGCCGACGTCCTGGTCCAGGAGCAGATCGAGGGCGATGCGCTGTTCGGCGCTGCGGCCGTGGATGCCGAAGGCCTCCCGGTCGCCGCGCACCAGGCGCACATTGCCCTCGGCGGTGACCCGGCCGAGCGCCTTGCCGCGCTCGGACTGGAGGACCAGTCCGGTGTGCACGGGCAGTTCGGCGGCTTCGGGTACGTACAGCGTCTCCTCCCCGTAGAGCAGATCCACCTGCTCGCCGGAGAGCGGGACCTCCGACATGCCGGTCCAGCCGGAGTCGGTGATGGCGAGTTCGGCGCGGTACTCCTCAGCGAGGAGGCCGACCGAGGATGCCTTGATGCGCAGCGGCAGGTCCTTGGAGACGACGGTGACGTCGTACCCCTCGGCCTGGAGGTTGCGCGCGACCGCGAGAATCCGTGAGTCGTTGTCCCCCAACCGGTAGCCGGCCGGCAGTACGCCGGGGTCGGAATGGTTGAGTTCGACGCGCAGCGTCCCGCCCAGATCCCCGAGCGGGATCGGGGCGTCCAGCCGGCCGTAACGGATCCGGAAGTCGTCCAGCAGGCGCAGGGCCTGCCGGGCGAAGTAGCCGAGCTCCGGGTGGTGCCGTTTGGCCTCCAGTTCCGTGACCACGACGATCGGGAGCACCACTTCGTGCTCGTCGAACCGGGCCATGGCGTTGGGATCGGCCAGCAGGACGCTGGTGTCGAGAACATAGGTGCGCCTGTCGGGCATGCGGCGCTTTGTGCTGGTCACCACGGAAGGACGTACCCCCTCGGACGAGGTTGGGGTGCGACGGTGTCGCGGAGCATCCCAATGGGAGAGGACGGGCCGGGTTCGGGCCCCGAAGCACGGGCCGGGTACCGGCCCTCCGCGTCGGCCGCGTTGTTCGTACGGTCCTTCGTGTGCAAAGGGCCTCCCGGGCGAGCGGACTCCATGCCGCTCACTTGGACACGACGTCCGCCTGGTTTTTGACCGGACGTCGACCTGTCAGGGGTATTCCCTCGAACGCGCGAAGCCATGCCGACCTGGGGCAGGCGGGTGAGCCGAAGTGGGTCAGCCGCCGTAGCGGCGGTGGCGGGCCGCGTAGTCCCGGAGGGCCCGCAGGAAGTCGACGCGGCGGAAGGCCGGCCAGAAGACTTCGCAGAAGTAGTACTCGGAGTGCGCACTCTGCCAGAGCATGAAGCCGGACAGCCGCTGCTCTCCGCTGGTGCGGATGACCAGGTCCGGGTCGGGCTGGCCCCGGGTGTAGAGGTGCTCGGAGATCAGGTCGGTGGAGACGATCTCCGCCAGGTCCTCGAACGACGTCCCCTTGGCGGAGTGGTCCAGCAGCAGCGAGCGGACCGCGTCGGCGATCTCCTGGCGCCCGCCGTAGCCGACTGCGACATTGACCAGTATTCCGTCGACCCCGACCGTGGCCTGCTCGGCCTCCTTGAGCACCGTCTGGGTGTGGGCGGGCAGCAGGTCGAGCGTGCCGACGTGGTGGACCCGCCAGCGGCCGTCCGCCGCGAGGTCGCGCACGGTGTTCTCGATGATCCCGAGGAGCGGCGTCAGCTCGGACTCGGGCCGGTCGAAGTTGTCCGTGGAGAGCAGCCAGAGCGTGACGACTTCCACATCCGTCTCGCTGCACCAGCCGAGAAGTTCCTTGATCTTGTCCGCGCCGGCCTGGTGCCCCTGCGCGGCCGTGCCGCCGGACGCCTTCGCCCAGCGCCGGTTGCCGTCGAGGATGACACCGATGTGCTTGGGCACCTGGGTGTGGTCGAGGCGGGCCTCCACCCGGCGCGCGTAGAGCCCGTACACCAGGTCGCGCAAGTTCACTGAGTTCACCTCTCGGTTCCGTGCGGGCCCGCCCGCCCCATTGCCCGGGGTCGTCCCCCTGGGGATCGCCGCACTGGTCCACAGGGTCCATCGCCCCGCCGTGCCGTGGCAGTCCCCGAAGCCGCCACATTACTGCGCAGGCGGCGCACCGGCCCAACCCGGCCTGTCACAAGTCCGTGATAAGGAGAGAAACGTGACTGATTCCCCTCTCTACTACCAGGCCGCCGGTTCGCGCTACGACTCCATGGAGTACCGCCGCACCGGCCGCAGCGGTCTCAAGCTGCCCGCCGTCTCCCTCGGCCTCTGGCACAACTTCGGTGACGACCGCACGCTGGACTCCCAGCGGGCGATCCTGCGCCGCGCCTTCGATCTAGGCGTGACCCACTTCGACCTGGCCAACAACTACGGGCCGCCGCCCGGCTCCGCCGAGCTCAACTTCGGCAAGCTGTTCCACCAGGACTTCGCCCCGTACCGGGACGAGCTGATCATCTCCACCAAGGCCGGCTACGAGATGCACCCCGGCCCGTACGGCGAATGGGGTTCCCGCAAGTACCTGCTGTCGTCGCTCGACGCCTCGCTGAAGCGGATGGGGCTGGATTACGTCGACATCTTCTACTCCCACCGCTTCGACCCGGAGACCCCGCTGGAGGAGACGATGGGGGCCCTGGCCTCCGCCGTCCAGCAGGGCAAGGCGCTGTACGTGGGTGTCTCCTCGTACAACGCGGAGCAGACCGCCGAGGCGGCCGGGCTGCTGAGGGAGATGGGTGTACCGGCCCTGATCCACCAGCCGTCCTACTCGATGATCAACCGCTGGATCGAGGACGACGACCTGCTCGACACCCTGGAGACGGCCGGCATGGGCTGCATCTCCTTCGTGCCGCTCGCCCAGGGGCTGCTCACCGGCAAGTACCTGGCGGGCATCCCGGAGGGTTCCCGCGCCACGCAGAGCAAGTCCCTGGATCCGGGTCTGCTCTCGGACGAGGTGGTGCGCCGGCTGAACGGGCTGAACGACATCGCCCGCCGGCGCGGCCAGTCGCTCGCCCAGCTGGCGCTCTCCTGGGTGCTGCGCGACAGCCGTATGACGTCCGCCCTGATCGGCGCGTCGAGCGTGGAGCAGCTGGAGGAGAACGTCGCGGCGCTCGGCGGACAGCCGCTGTCGGCCGATGAGTTGAAGGAGATCGACACCTTCGCCGTGGACACCGCGGGCGCCAACATCTGGGCCGGACGGGGCTGACCAACGGGCGGTTTCGCGGGGCCGGTACGCGGCCGGCGCCGCGGGCCGACAAAAAACGGGCCGGTCCGTGGGGGGGGGATACGGACCGGCCCGAGGGGGGGTTTCCACCATAACCCTTCGTAAGTGATGCTGCGTGCCACGCCACTCCACAATCACTCTCCGGATTCACCGGACTCCGTTGCGCGCATGCCGTCCGGTTGACGGCTCAGTGGCCGCCGACCGGCTTCACACAGCCGGTTCCTTCGAAGTACTTGCCGTGCGCCTCGGCCGTGACCAGCCCGTTGACCACGCCGTCCAGCGCGCCCTCGACGCAGATCGTGCCGAGGTCGAGGACGAAGGTGTTGCGGTGCGGGCCGAAAGTGCCGGTGGAGATGGCTCCGGGGCCGTAGCCCAGGCCGGTGAGGGCCTCCCTGATCCGGGGCTCGGTGGCCCTGCGGCCCTCCGCGATCCCGGCCAGCCCGGCCTTGACCTTCCTCACCTCGGCCTCGCCCCTGGCCCGGTCGGCCGGGGTCAGCTCGGCGGTGGACTGGAAGGCGTGGTTCTCCCGGTACTTCGACGCGTCGCTTCCGTCGACCGGTTCGGCGTACGGGGAGGCGCCCTCGGAGGGCGGGCTGCCGCTCGGGCCGGGAACCTCGGCCCCGGCCCCGGTTCCGGCTCCGGTCCCGGTTCCGGCCCGCTCCGTGCCGCAGCCGACGAGGACGGGGGTGAGGGCGAGCGCCGTCGCTGCGGCGAGTATCCGGGCCGTACGTCTCGCAGAGGTCATGGGCCGAGTATGGGACAGGAGCTGACCTGATGGGCCGCTAGTTTCCCCGTCATGACGAGCCGAACCGCAACCGTGACCTGGACCGCCGCGAACGCCCGCCGGATGGAACGCCAGGGGCTCGCCGCTCCCGGTCGCCGCACCCCGGCCGAAGTGGTGGCCGCGCTGCCGGCCGCGCATGCCCAGGTGCTCTCGGCGGCCGAGCTCTCCGTCGGGCTGCGGACTACGAGCGTGACCCGTACCGATGTGCGCGGCGCGCTGTGGAAGGACCGCACCCTGGTCAAGACCTTCGGGCCGCGTGGCACCGTCCATCTGCTGCCGATGGCCGAACTCCCGCTGTGGACAGGCGCGTTGTCCGCCCTGCCGACCGGGCGGAACGCGCCGGCCAAGGATGCCCGGATGACGCCGGAGCAGACGGAGACCGTGCTCGCCGCGATCGAGGACGCGCTGACCGGGGCCGAGCTGACCGTCGACGAGCTCTCCGAGGCGGTGGTGGAACGGGCCGGGGCATGGGCGGGGGACCCGGTGATGCCCGCGTTCCAGGGCATGTGGCCGCGCTGGCGGCAGGTGATGCATCTGGCGGGTCACCGCGGTGTGCTGTGCTTCGCGCCGGATCGCGGCCGCAAGGTCACCTACACCCGCCCCGGCGTCGTACCGCTCGACGGACCCGAGGCGCTCGCCGGTCTCGTACGCCGCTATCTGCACGCGTACGGACCCGCCACGCCCGCGCACTTCGCGAAGTGGCTCGCGCTGCCTCCGAGATGGGCCGCGGAGCTGTTCGCGGGGACGGCCGCACGCGGGGAGATCGAGCAGGTGACGTACGAGGACGGCCCGGCCTGGGTGGTGGCGGGCGACACCGGCTTCTCGGCGGAACCGGTCCGCGGGGTGCGGCTGCTCCCCTACTTCGACGCCTTCCTCATCGCGTCCCAGCCGCGCGAGCGGCTCTTCCCCGGCGCGGCGTACACGCGTGCGCTGGCAGGCGGCCAGGCGGGGAACTTCCCGGTGCTGCTGGTCGACGGCACGGCCGCCGGGGTGTGGCACCAGCGGCGTTCGGGCCGCCGGATCGCGGTCACCGTGGAACCGCTGGCGCCGCTGACGGCCGGGCAGCTGCGGGAGCTGGAGGCGCAGGTGGCACGGGTCGGCGAGGTGCTCGAAGGGAACGCGGAGCTGACGGTGGGCAGGGTGACGGTGGGAGCGCACGCGTAGGGCGTGCGCGACGCCGGATGCCGGCGGCGCGCTCAGGTGGTCGCCGGTGCGCCGCGGTGGCCCCGGGTGAAGCGGATCGCCACGGTGTCGCCGCCGATGACCACGAAGCTGCCGCCCTCGCAGCGGATGACGACCTCGCGCACCTGGCCGTTCTCGTCCCCGCGTTCCTCGGTGCGGGTGACCGTCCAGCCGCCTTCGGGCGGCTCCGGCAGGTTCGACACGGCGGCGAACTCCCACTGCCCCGACGGTACGCACCAGTCGGGCAGCCTCGGCCAGGCGCCGGGCCCGATGCGCAGGGTCCACTCGGGAGCGCAGGTCAGAAGCAGCGACTGACCGTCGGCCAGCAGGAATTCGACGGCTTCCGGCTCCCCCAGCCGCCCCTCCGGCCGGTAGAAGACACCGAGCACCCCGACGATCCGTACACCCCTGAGCCAGTCGGCCCTCCCCTGCCGCGGGACCCGCGGTGCCTCTTCCTCGTTCCCCACCCTCATGGACAGATCCTTCCCCAGGCGCTCACCGTCCAGGGTCGCATCCTCCGGCCGTGAGCGGCGGGTGCGACTCAGGGTCCGGCGTCCGGTTTGCGGGCCTCGATCAGGAATCGGGTGGTGTGGGCGACGAACGGCCCCTCGGTCTCGATCCGGTGGTGCAGTTCGGCCAGCCGCGGCCGGTACTCCTCGACGGTGAAGCCCGGCACCATCCAGATCACCTTGCGCAGGAAGTAGACGACGGCGCCGATGTCGAAGAACTCGGTGCGCAGTAGCTCCGTCCGCAGATCGACGACCTCCAGCCCGGCCGCCTCGGCCGCCGCCCGCGCCTGCCCGGGGTCGCGGGCGGCCCGCACCTCGGGGGGCTGCGGCCCGAGGAAGTACTCGACGAGCTCGAAGACGCTGGCCGGGCCGACCTGTTGCGAGAAATAGGTGCCGCCGGGGGTGAGCACCCGCGCGATCTCCGTCCACCAGGTGGTCACCGGGTGTCGGCTGACCACCAGGTCGAAGGCGTTGTCGCCGAACGGCAGCGGCGGCTCGTCCTGGTCGGCGACCACGGCCGCGCCGCGCGGGTGCAGGAGCGCGGTGGCGCGGGCGATGTTCGGCGGCCAGGACTCGGTGGCGACGGTGAGCGGCGGCAGCTTCGGTGCGGAGGCGAGGACCTCGCCGCCGCCGGTCTGGATGTCGAGCGCGGCCCCGGCCCGTCCCATGCGGTCCGCCATGGCGCGGGCGTAGCCCCAGGAGGGGCGCTGTTCGGTGGCCCGGCCGTCGAGCCAGGAGAAGTCCCAGCCGTCGACGGAGACGGCGGCCGCCTCAAAGACGAGGGCTTCGAATCGGGCGCGTTCTGCTTCGGCTGCCGCTTCTTCGGGGGCTTTGGACATACGGGAATGGTGTCAGCCGGGCACCGGGCGGCGCGACCGCAATACGGCGGGGTCAGGCAGCCAGTGCGCCGAGCAGCATGCCCAGCAGCGCGCCCGTGATCATGAACGGGCCGAACGGGATGCCGGTCTTGCGTCCGGCCCGCCTGAGGACCATCAGCCCGAACCCGTACGCCGCTCCGAGCAGGAACCCGGCGAAGCCTCCGGCGAACACCACGGCCCAGCCGTACCAGCCGAGGGCCATGCCCAGCGACAGGGCGAGCTTGACGTCCCCGAAGCCCATTCCGTTCGGGTTGATGAGGAAGAGCACGAAGTAGAAGCCGCCGAGAGCGGCTCCGCCGAGCAGGGCGGACAGCCAGGATCCGCCGTGCTCGGGGAGCAGCGCGGCGGCGCCGAGGAGTACGGCGACGGCCCCGGCGGCGGGCAGGGTCAGCCGGTCGGGCAGCCGGTGGACGCGGCGGTCGATGGTCGCCAGGAGTACGGCGACGGGCGCCAGCAGCAGCCAGACGGCCAGTTCGGGGCGGAGCCCGGTGGCCGCCGCGAGGACGGCGCAGGAGAGCGCGGTGACGACGGGGGCGAGGACGCCGGGGGCGTAACGCGCGGCGGGCCGCGGGCTGTCCGTACCGTC
>NZ_JBEXPH010000137.1:0-23441 GCF_040611955.1 Streptomyces sp. NPDC006510
ACCGAAGGCATCGAGAAGAACACCCACGACAACCCCTTCGGCGCCGTCCTCTCCTTCCGCGGCACCGTCACCGACACCACCGTCAAGCACGCGCTGAGCGCGGCGATGCCGGACCTCTCGGACCTCTTCGAGGTCGGCGACTCCTCGAAGTTCGCCGTCGGCCAGTGGTGGGCCGTGGAGATCAACGCCCTGGCGGGGAAGTACGAGAAGGAGATCCAGCGTCTCGTCCAGGTCACCGATGTCGTCGACCCGACGCACATCCGGGTCAACTACCAGATCGGCTGGGACCTGGCCGCGGGCCGCACCCTGACCTGGACCCGCGTCGAGCCCGTCGACCGCGCCCATGTCCGCAACATGGTCTTCGAGGGCTGGGGCGAGGACGAGATGACCGGCTCGCACCCGGTCGCGTACGAGTACGCGGTGCGCTGCGACGTCTCCGGGATCGAGGCCATCGGCACCTTCTGGCCGGTGGTGATGCGCCGCTGGTGCACGTACTACCGCACCGAGCAGTGCTCGCTGACCAACCCGAAGTCCGTCACCTACGGCGGCGCGGGCTACCTCACCCAGCAGATCTACTGCCTGTACGGGCACGTGGAGGACTGTCACACCTCCAACGCCCGCCATCTCAACGACTTCACGGCCTCCGCCTACTGCTACGTCACCAACTGCCACGGCGACGGTGACGACGAGGGCCCGTTCGTGACGCACGGCCAGTTCGAGCACGACCTCGTCTACACCGGCAACTCCGGGCTGATGACCTTCGCCAACTCCGGTGCCGCCTGGGGTGGCAGGGCCAAGCGGATCACCGTACGCAGGCACGCCTGCTCCTGGTTCGTGGCCCGGGTCAAGATCACCGATCTGACCCTGGAAGACGTCCTGGTCATCGGCAAGAAGTCCCTGGCCGGCTCCGGAATGCTCTGGGTGAACGCGGACGGTGTGCAGATGCGCGGCTGTACGGCCACGGGTCCGCTGATCGTCTCCCGGGCCTCGGACCTCTCGGCCCGCCCCAATGTGATCGCCGACTCCTCGTTCGCGTTCGCGGCGGGCGCGGAGATCACCCAGGCCAACGTCACCGCCCCGCTCACCATCCAGCGCTCCACCCTGAAGGGCGTCGACGGCGCGGTGTTCAACGGCACCGGCCCGCTCACCCTGGACCAGTGCACGCTGACCGGCTCCGAGGACACCGCCCCGGTCTCGCTCGCGCACTTTGGCATCACCGTGCTGGGCGGCGAACTCCGCGACACCGGACTGAAGCTGACCTCGGCGAAGGACCAGCGGCTGCGCATCGACGGAACACGGCTGAGCGGCACCAACAAGGACGGCGCCCTGCTCTCCCGTACCGGCTCCGGACGGACCGTCGACTGGCAGCTCACCGGCCTCGACTCGACCGCGCCCAAGGGCACCGCCCATGTGCTGGTCACCGAGGGCCCCAACCGCTACCGGGCCACCGGCTCCACCTTCACCGGCGGCCGGCTCGAACTGCGGCCCGCGGCGTTCGGCGGCGCCTCCAGCCATCTGCTGCACACCGGCTGCGTCGAGGACGGCACCGAGCGCACCGCGCTGCCGGACGAGGGCGACCGCGTCGCCCACACCGCGGCCACGCTGCGGATCTGACCACCTCGGGGCCTCTCGTTTGGATCACGCCGGGCTCGCGGGGCCTGGCACGAACGCTCTCTGATCCGGCCTGATCCAGACGAAAGACCCCAACCCATCGAGTACCAGGGATTCCCGTGTACACGCATACCCCGATCACCGGCCGGCCCGTACGGGTCGCGCTCGTCGGCGCCGGCAACCGCGGTCTGACGTACGCCGAGTGGATCAAGGCGCACCCCGAGCGCGCCGAGCTCGTCGCCGTCGCCGATCCGCGCCCCGCGGCGCGGGCCGCGGCCGGCGCACCCGTCGAGTTCGACGACTGGCGGCCGCTGGTCGAGAACCGCATCGCCGACGCCGTCGTCGTCGCCACCCAGGACCGCTTCCATGTGGAGCCGGTGCTGGCGCTGGCCGAGGCCGGTTACGCGATCCTCGCCGAGAAGCCGCTCGCCCCGACCGAGGAGGAGACCCGGCGGATCGTCGAGGGTGTGGAGCGGGCCGGAGTCCTGTTCGCGGTGTGCCACGTCATGCGGTACACCCCGTACACCGACCTGGTGAAGGAGGTCGTGGACTCCGGTGTGCTCGGTCAGCTGGTCTCCCTCGACCATCTGGAGCCGGTCGGCTGGTGGCACTACGCCCACAGCTATGTGCGTGGGCCGTGGCGCAGCGAGCAGGACTCCTCCCCGATGCTGCTCGCCAAGTCCTGTCACGACCTGGACTGGATCACGTACGTGATGGGCGGCCGGATCGAGCAGGTTTCGAGCTTCGGCGGGCTGAAGCACTTCCGGCCCGAGAACGCCCCGGCCGGGTCCGCCGAGCGCTGCCTGGACTGCGCGGTCGAGTCCGGCTGCCCGTACAGCGCGCTGAAGCTGTACATGCCGACGCTGCGCGAGAAGGGCGCGGTCTGGCCGGTCACCCATGTCACCGAGGCGAAGGACGAGGCCGGTCTCGTGCAGGCGCTGCGCGAGGGCCCGTACGGCGTCTGCGCGTACCGCGGCGACAACGACGTGGTCGACCACCAGGTCCTCGCCATGCAGCTGACGGACGGGGTGACCGCGACCTTCCAGATGGTGGCGTTCACCGAGCAGACGCACCGCCAGACCCGGATCTTCGGCTCGCACGGCTGGCTGATCGGCGACGGCGAGCGGGTCACGGTGCAGGACTTCCGGACCGGCGAGACCACCGTCCATGAACTCGGCGCCTCCGGTTCGAACGCGGCCGACGGGCACGGCGGCGGGGACGCCGCTCTCGTCGAAGCGTTCGTCACCGCCGTCGCGACGGGTGACGCCGGGGCGGTCCGCTCCGGTCCCGCCACCTCGCTCGGCAGTCATCTCGCGGCGTTCGCCGCCGAACGTGCCCGGCACACCGGCACCGTCCAGACGGTCCCGGCGCAGTGACTCCCCCTGAAGGGCCCGTCGTTCGGACCGGGCCGGATCCGAACGACAGTCCCTGTTCCCGCCCCACCCTCACGTCCTCGGAGGACCACCTCATGTCCCGTCTCCTCACCCGCCGTTCCAGAGTCCGTGCCGTAGCCGCCCCCTTGGTGGCCACCGCGCTCGCCGCCGGTGTGCTGGCCGGCTGTTCCGGCAGCGGCAGCGACGACAACACCGTCACCATGTGGACCTACCCGGTCATCTTCGACGAGGCCAAGAACAAGGCGTACTGGGACGGCCTGGTCAAGGCGTTCGAGAAGGAGCACTCGGGCGTCAAGGTGAAGGTGGAGACCTTCCCCTGGGCCAACCGCGACACCGCACTGGCCACCGCGATCGCCTCCGGCAAGGGCCCGGACGCGGTCTACCTGATCCCGGACCAGCTGCCGAAGTACGCCAAGAGCATCGTCCCGGCCGACGACTACATGCCGGCCGACGCCAAGTCGGACTACACCGACTTCGCGCTGAAGTCCGTCACGGTCGACGGCAAAGCCCTCGCCACCCCGATCCTGACCAGCGCCAACCCGCTGATCTGCGACAAGCGGGTGTTCGCCGCCATCGGCGAGAAGACCTACCCGACGAGCTGGGCGGACCTGGAGGCGCTGGCCCCGAAGCTGAAGGAGAAGGGCTACTACGCCACCACCTACTACGGCGACACCCAGCAGACGCTCAACATGACCTTCTACCCGCTGCTGTGGCAGGCCGGCGGCGACGTCTTCTCCGAGGACGGCAAGAACGTCACCTTCAACGACGCGGCCGGCGTCAAGGCGCTGACGTACCTGAAGAAGCTGGTCGACGGCGGCCACACCGACAAGGATCTGGTCACGACCACGCCCAAGCTGGAGCAGACCCCGACCGCCAAGGGCAAGGTGGCGTGCACCTGGCAGAACACCCCGGCGGACGTCGAGCCGTTCTGGGGCAAGGAGAACATCGTCGTCCAGCCGCCGCTGAAGGACGCGAAGTCGGTCGGTTACGGCACGGTCGGCGCGCTGTCGATGCTGAAGGGCGCCGACAAGAAGAACACCGGCGACTGGCTGAACTTCGTCGCCGAGTCGAAGAACGCGGCCGGTCTGCAGAAGGCCGCGGGCTACTTCCCGGCCCGCAAGTCCGGCGGCGACCTGTACCCGGACGACGCCCTTCAGACGGCGGTCGGCGCCACGCTGCCGAGCATGACCGTGGGCCCGCTCCAGGACAAGGCCCGCGAGGTCCAGGGTGTGCTCGCGCCGGAGATCCAGGCGGCGCTGCTGGGCAAGAAGAGCCCGCAGGAGGCGCTGAACGCCGCGCAGAAGGCCGCGCAGGCGATGCTCGGCCGCTGATCAGGTGCGGGGCCGGGGTCCGGCCGCACCCGGACCCCGGCCCCGCACCCCTGGGGGCGTTCCCCCCGACCTCCGTAATTCCCCCGTACCGCAAGGAGATCCCCGTGGCAGTCGTCGCGGAACCCACCCGCCGCCGGGGCCGTCGCAGCGGGCCGCAGGCGCGCCGCGAGGCCCGGATCGGCCTGCTCTTCGTCCTTCCGTGTTTCCTGCTCTTCCTGGCGTTCCGGTTCGGTCCGGGCATCGCCGGGGTGCTGATGAGCTTCACCGACTACACCCTCACGGGCGGCGGCAGCTTCATCGGGCTGGACAACTTCACCCGCCTGTGGGACGACCCGCTGTTCTGGCAGGCGCTGAAGGTCACGGTCCTGTACACCGTGCTCGCCGTGCCGGGCACGCTCATCGCGTCGGTGTCCCTGGCGCTGATCACCCGCCGCGCGTTCCGCGGCGCCAAGTTCTTCCGTTCGGTGTTCTTCCTCCCGGTCGTCACCTCGCTGGTGCTGGCCGCCACCGTCTTCGTCTGGATCTTCTCGACCGGCGGCCCGTGGCCCACCCTGATGAGCTGGTTCGGGATGTCCGAGGGTTCCTGGCTCTCCGACGACGTGCTGGTGCTGCCCGCGCTCGCGATCGTCGGCGTCTGGTCCCGCTTCGGATACGGGATGCTCATCCTGCTGGCCCGGATGCAGGACATCCCGCGGGAGCTGGAGGAGGCGGCCCTCACCGACGGCGCGGGCCCCTGGCAGCGATTCCGGTACATCGTGCTGCCGCAGCTCAAGCCCGCCCTGTTCTTCCTCGCCGTGATCGAGACGACGGCCTCGTTCCAGGTCTTCGACGCGGTCTACACGATGACCGGCGGCGGCCCCGCAAACGCCAGCTACACGCTCGTCTTCCAGCTCTACGACGCGGGCTTCAAGTACTTCGACCTGGGTTACGCCTCCGCCATCGGCGTCGCGCTCTTCGCGCTGACCGTGGTGGTCGCGGTGATCCAGCGGCTCGTGATCGGGAAGGACCAGTGACCATGACCACAGCACCCGCCCAGACCGAGACCCCGCCCGCGCCGAGGGCCCCCGCGGCCCCCGACCGGGCCGCGCGCCGCGCCGAACGCAAGCTGCGCAAGCTCTCCGAGCAGGACACCGTCCCGCACGGCATGCGGCCCACCCGGGCCGGCCGGATCGGGCGCGCCGTGCTGCTGACGGTGGCCGCGATCGTGACGGTCTTCCCGTTCTACGCGATGGTCGTGCTCTCGCTGAAGCCGTCCGCGGCGGTCGAGTTCCCCGGCAGTCTGCTGCCGTGGCCGCTGACCGGCGAGGCGTACGACACCGTCATGAACTCCCAGGACGTGCCGCGCTGGCTGTTCAACACGCTGATCTACTCGGTCGTCTCGGTCGCCGGCGTGCTGCTGCTCGCCTCGCTCGCCGGGTACGCCTTCGCCAAGAAGCGTTTCCCGGGCCGGGACACGATGTTCTGGTCGTTCCTGTCGATGGTGATGGTCCCCTACCACGTCACGATGATCCCGACGTTCGCGATGATCGCGAAGCTGGGCGGCGTGGACACGTACTGGGGACTGATCGTGCCGACCCTGGCCAACGCCCAGGCGGTGTTCCTGATGCGGCAGTTCATCCAGGGGCTGCCGGACGAACTCTTCGAGGCGGCCCGGCTCGACGGCTGCAACGAGTGGCAGATCTTCTACCGGATCGTGCTGCCGCTGCTGAAGCCGATCCTGGCCACGCTCGGTGTCTTCGTCTTCCTGTGGCACTGGAACGACTTCCTGTGGCCACTGGTCATCGGCCAGTCCACCGACATGCGCACCCTCACCGTCGGCATCGCCTCGCTCCAGCAGCAGAACGTGCCGCTCAATGTGGTGCTCTCCGGCTCCGTCATCGCGTTCGTGCCCATCTTCGCCGCGTACATGGTGGGCCAGCGCTACTTCACCGAGGGCGTCACCGCGTCCGGAATCAAGGGATAGCTAAGAATGTTCACCGATGAGGCCGCGCTCGAAGAGCGGCTCGCCACCCCCTCCCCCGCGCTCGTCGCCGATCTCGGCCGCCTCGAAGGCGATCTGCTGGTGCTCGGTGCCGGCGGCAAGATGGGCCCCAGCCTGTGCCGGCTCGCCCGCCGGGCACTGGACGCCGCGGGCCGCCAGGACGTGACCGTGTACGCGGTCTCCCGCTGGTCCGACAAGTCCGCCGCCGACGAGCTGGAGGCCGCCGGGGTCTCCACCGTGGCCTTCGACCTGATGGACCCGGCCGCCGATCTGGCCGGGCTGCCGGACGCCGGGAACGTCGTCTTCATGGTCGGCGCCAAGTTCGGCTCGGCGGACGCCCCCTCGCACGCCTGGGCGGTGAACGCCGCGATGCCGGACCGGGTGGCGCGCCGCTGGTCGGGGGCGCGGATCGCCGCGTTCTCCACCGGCAATGTGTACCCGCTGGTGCCGGTCTCCTCCGGTGGCTGCACCGAGAGCGACCCGGTCGGCCCGGTCGGCGAGTACGCCATGTCGTGCCTGGGCCGGGAACGGATCTTCGGCCACGCGGCGCTGACCCGTGGCACCAGGGTCGCCAACATCCGCCTCAACTACGCGGTCGACCTGCGCTACGGCGTCCTCGCCGACATCGCCTACCGGGTACAGGCCGGCGAGCCCGTCGATGTGACGACCGGCCACGCCAATGTGGTGTGGCAGGGGTACGCCAACGAGGTCGCCCTGCGCTCGCTGCTGCACGCCACCGACGGCGAGGCGTTCACCCTCAACCTCACCGGCCCCGAGACCGCTTCGGTGCGCCGCATCGCCCAGTGGTTCGGCGAGGAGTTCGGCAAGGAGCCGGTCCTCGCCGGCGAGGAGGCGCCCACCGCGCTGCTCTCCGACGCGAGCCGCTGCCACGCGCTGTTCGGCTACCCGGACGTCACCCTGCGCACCCTCGTCGAGTGGCAGGCCGACTGGCTGCGCCGCGGGCTGCCACTGTCCGGCAAGCCCACCAAGTTCCAGGTCCGTGACGGAAGGTTCTGATCCACTCCATGTCCACTCCCTCCCTCGTGTCGACCCCTGCCCTGGACGCACTCGCCCACGGTGCGGTGATCCCCGCGCACCCGCTCGCCCTGCACGACGACGGCTCCTTCGACGAGCGCCGGCAGCGTGCGCTGACTCGCTACTACCTCGCCTCGGGCGCGGGCGGCGTCGCCGTCGCCGTGCACACCACCCAATTCGAGATCCGCGAACCGCAGGTCGGTCTGTTCCGGCCGGTCCTGGAGCTCGCCGCCGAGACGATCGACGCCGAGGCCGGCCGTCCGTTCATCAAGGTCGCCGGTGCCTGCGGCTACACGGCGCAGGCCGTCTCGGAGGCCGAGACCGCCGCCGAGCTCGGCTACGACGCGGTGCTGCTCAGCCCGGCCGTGCCCGGTGCGGACGAGAAGGGGCTGCTGGAGCGGGCGCGTGCGGTCGGCGAGGTACTGCCGGTGATCGGCTTCTACCTCCAGGAGGCCGTCGGCGGACGCTACCTGTCGCCGCACTTCTGGTCGTCGTTCACCGATCTGCCGAACACGGCCGCGGTGAAGATCGCCCCGTTCGACCGCTACCGCACGGCCGATGTCATCCGCGCCGTGGCCGCCGCGGACCGGGCCGACGAGGTGGCGCTGTACACCGGCAACGACGACGACATCATCGGTGATCTGCTCACCCCGTACGAGACGGCGGGCGGCAAGCCCCGCTGGTTCGCGGGCGGGCTCCTCGGCCAGTGGGCCGTGTGGACCGGCTCCGCGGTGACGCTCCTGGACGACGTCCGGAAGGCCCGCGGCGGGGACCACGACGCGATGGTGCGCTGCCTGGCCCGCCGCCCCGAGCTGACCGATGCCAACAGCGCGGTCTTCGATGTGCGCGGCGCGTTCCGCGGCTGCATCGCAGGGGTGCACGAAGTGCTGCACCGCCAGGGCCTGTTGGCGAACATCCGGTGCCTGGACCCGGCCGAGACGCTCTCTCCCGGACAGGCCGAGGAGATCAGCCGGGTGGCCGCGTCCTACCCTTGGCTGACCGATGACGCCTTCGTTGCGGAGCACCTCGATGCCTGGCTCTCCTGATCCTGCCGACCGCTCCCGGGTGGTCGTCGCCGTACCGCCGGGCCTGCGGGCCCAGTTCTTCACCGCCGGGGTGTGGCGGGAGCTGGAGCGGGCGGCCGAACTCACCGTCGTCGACGAGCACTCCGACCGGGCGGCGGTCGCGGCCGCGCTGCCCGGCGCCCGTGCGCTGATCACCTCGTGGCGGGCGCCCAAGGTGGACGCCGGGCTCCTCGCATCGGCCGACCGGCTGGAGCTGGTGGCGCACACCGGTTCGGCGGTCGCGCCCTATGTCACCGAGGAGGTGTTCCGGCGCGGCATCCTGGTCACCCAGGCCGGTGACGAGATGGCCCGCCCGGTCGCCGAGGTGGCCCTCGCGTTCACGCTCGCGCTGCTCCACCGCATCCAGCGCTTCGACCACGCCCTGCGCGGCGGGCTGGAGTGGGCGGCTGCGAGCGAGGCCCCGCCGCGCCACGAGATCCACGGCAGCGACATCGGGGTGATCGGCGCCTCGCGCACCGGGCGCGCCTACATCGCCCTGGTGCGGGCGATGGGGGCGCGGGTGAGCGTCACCGACCCCTACCTGTCCGCCACGGATGCCGAGGCGCTCGGGGTGGAGTCCGTACCCCTGGAGACGCTGCTCTCGCGCAGCAGGATCGTGGCCGTGCACGCACCGGTCACCGAGGAGACCCGCCGGATGATCGGCGCCGAGCAGCTGGCGCTGATGCCGGACGGGGCGGGTCTGGTGAACACCGCCAGGTCGTGGCTGGTCGACGAGGACGCGCTCCTCGCCGAACTGGCCTCCGGCCGGCTGGACGCGGCGATCGATGTCTTCGACGCCGAGCCGCTGCCCACGGACCACCCGTTCCGGTCCCTGCCGAACGTGCTGCTCACCCCGCACCAGGCGGCGGGCAGCGTCGAGTGCCGGCAGCGGCTCGGGGCGAGCGCGGTCGACGAGGTGCTGCGGCTGCTCGCCGGGCGCCCCCCGGCCCACGCCGTCACCGCCGACGCCCTCACCCGCCTGCACTGACCCCAACCCCCGTACCGTTCAGGAGATTTCACCTCATGCGACTGATGCGCATCGGCGAGCTTGGCCACGAGCGCCCGGTCCTCGTCTGCCCCGAGGGCCGTCACTACGACCTGTCCGGCATCACCGACGACATCGACGGCGCGTTCCTCGCCGCGCTCGCCGACGATCCGCACCTGGTGCCCGCCGAGCCGCTGCTCCCGGAGACCGACATCACGGGCCTGCGGATCGGCGCCCCGGTGGCCCGGCCCTCCGCGCTGCTCTGCATCGGCCAGAACTACGCGGCCCACGCGGCCGAGTCGGGTGCCGAGCCGCCCGAGCAGCCGATCCTCTTCTACAAGTCGCCGAACACCGTCGTCGGCCCGTACGACGACGTGCTGATCCCGCGCGGCTCGAAGAAGACGGACTGGGAGGTGGAGCTGGCCGTCGTGATCGGCCGCCGCGCCTCCTACCTGGACTCCCCCGCCGACGCCGCCGCGCACATCGCGGGTTACGCCGTCAGCAACGACGTCTCCGAACGGGCCTTCCAGCTGGAGGAGTCGGGCGGGCAGTGGTCCAAGGGCAAGAGTTGCGCCACGTTCAACCCGCTGGGCCCGGTGCTGGTGACGGCCGACGAGGTCGGCGACCCGCAGCAGCTGCGGCTGCGCAGCTACGTCAACGGCGAGCCGCGGCAGGACTCCAGCACCGCCGACATGATCTTCAGCGTGGCGCATCTGGTGCACCATCTGTCGCAGTACCTGGTGCTGGAGCCCGGCGACGTCATCAACACCGGCACCCCGCAGGGCGTGGCGCTGTCCGGCCGCTTCCCCTACCTGGGCCCGGACGATGTGATGGAGACCGAGATCTCGGGCCTCGGCCGGCAGCGCAGCGTCTGCCGGCCCGCGTAACGGAGGCCGCGGGGCCCGTCAGTCCTCCGGGAGTTCGACCGGGGCGATGTCGTCGAAGACGTCGCCGGGGCCGGGGTTCGTCGCATCGGTCGCGCCGCCGAACTGGTTCATCACACCCCAGACGGCGTTGAGCGCGGTCTGTACGGCGCCCTCGGCCCATCCGGCCGTCCAGGAGATGTCGTCTCCCGCGAGGAACAGACCCCGGCGGTCGGCGGGCAGCCGGTCCTGCATGAAATGGGTGAACAGCCGCCGCTGGTAGCGGTAGTGGCCCGGCAGGTTGGCCTTGAACGCGCCCATGAACCACGGCTCGTTCTCCCAGGAGACCGTCACCGGGTTGCCGATGATGTGCTTCCTGATGTCGACGTCCGGGTAGATCTCGCCGAGCGACTTGAGCATGACGTCCAGGCGCTCGTTCGGGGAGAGCGGCAGCCACTTCAGGCTGTCGTCGCACCAGGTGTACGAGAGGCAGATGACGGCGGGCCGGTCGGGGCCGTCGTCCAGGAGGTACGTCCCCCGGGTCATCCGGTCGGTGAGCGTCATCGACATGGTGTCCCGGCCCGTCGGCACCCCTCTGTCGTCGACGGTCTGGTCCAGCCAGAACGGCCGGTCGACGGGGACGAAAAGCTTGGACGACTCCATGTAGTGGGTGCGCTCCATCGCCGTCCAGTGGTCGATCGGGAAGAGCGCGTCGTCGCAGTCGATCTTCGAGAGCAGCAGCCAGGACTGCCCGGTGAAGATCGCGGCCGGGTAGGTGCGGATGTCGCCGGTGGAGTCGGTGACGGTGATCCGGTTGCCGGCGGTGCGGTTCAGCCGGGTCACGGCGGGGCGCGGCTCGCCGTTGTGCAGCGAGGACAGCGACGTACCGAGCGGCCAGTGGACGATCTTCTGCGGCTCCCGGTCCCAGAGGCGCAGCGGGAGCTGCTGGCTGCCGCCGACGATGCCCCGGTGGTGGTCGTCCGCCTCGGTGTAGACAACGCGGAGGATCTCCAGGATGGAGTTGGGGAAGTCGGTGTCCCAGCCGCCGGTACCGAAGCCTACCTGGCCGAAGATCTCCCGGTGCCGGAACGACTTGAAGGCGTCGGAGTCGCAGAGGAATCCGTAGAAGGTCTGGTTGTCGAGCTTCTGGACGAGCTTCGCCCAGATCTCCCGGATGCGCGGCACATCGCGCTCGCGCATCGCGCGGTTCATGTCGGAGAAGTCCGCACCCTCCTCCAGGCACCGGTTCCAGGCGTCCATGACGTCGCGGTAGACCTGCGGCAGGTCGTCGATGGTCCGCGCGTAGTGCGACTCGCCCTTGAGGTCGACCACGGTCGAAGGGGTGGCCGGGGAGAGCGGGTTGGGGAACGGCCTCGTCTCCAGGCCGACCAGGTCGATGTAGTGCTGGAGCGCGGTGGAGGACGGCGGGAACCGCATCGCACCCATCTCGGCGGTGAGTTCGGGATCGCAGCCGTCGAATCCGACGGTGCGCAGCCGGCCGCCGATCCGGTCCGCCTCGTAGACGACGGGCTTGAGCCCCATCTTCATCAGCTCGTACGCGGCGACGATGCCGGAGAGCCCGCCGCCGATGACGGCGACCTCGGTGCCGTGCTCGGTCGCCGGTATCTGTCCGAGTCCGGCGGGGTGCGCCAGGAAGTCGTCGTACGCGTACGGGAAGTCCGGCCCGAACATGGTGATCGGCTCGGTGGCCTCGGTGTGCTGGACGGCGTTGGGCACCGTGGACGTCATGGGGTACGGACTCCTTGCGCGAATGAAGGTGGAACGGTGGGGCGGGCTCAGACGAGGGAGCCGTACAGGCCGGGGCGGCGGTCGTGCAGATACGGGTTGGCGGCGCGCGAGGCGCTCAGCAACGCGGGGTCCACCTCACCGACGACCAGTTCCTTGCCGCGTCCGGCCCGGCTGCGGACGGCGCCGTCGGGACCGGCCAGGCAGCTCAGCCCGACGAACTCGAACTCGCCTTCCGGGCCGGTCCTGTTGACGTACGCCACGTACATCTGGTTCTCGAAGGCACGAACCGGCACGAGGGACTCGGCGACGAACTGGAAGGGGTGCATCTGTGCGGTGGGCACCAGGAGCAGATCGGTGCCGGCGAGGGCGTGGGCGCGGACGTTCTCCGGGAACTCGACGTCGTAGCAGATCATGATCCCGATGCGTACGCCGTCCAGTTCGGCCTGGATCACGGTCTGCTCGCCCGGGGTGAACCACTCGTGCTCGAAGCTGCCGAAGAGGTGGGTCTTGCGGTAGTTGGCGAGTGCCGTCCCGTCCGGGCCGATGAGCTGTGCGGCGTTGAAGATCTGCTCGCCCGCGCGCTCCGGGTAGCCGTAGAGGACGGCGAGCCCGTGCCGTGCGGCGATCTCGCCGACGGCCTGGGCGGACGGCCCGTCGGCCGGCTCGGCCAGCCGGGGCACGTCGGCCCCGATCGCGTATCCGGTCAGGAACAGTTCGGGGCAGACCAGGAGCCGCGCCCCGGCATCCGCCGCCCGCCGCGCCGCTCCGTCGAGCACCTCGATGTTCTCGGCCACGTGCCCGGGTCGTCCGGAGTTCTGGAGCAGGGCGGTGCGCAACGGCGGCATGGCTGACCTCGGACGGTGCGGGCTGGGCGGGGACGTATCGACGGTACGGTCCGCCGCTCACGCCGGACAAGGCGCGACCGTTGCGCGTGCACCGTCGATCCATTGCGCGCCGGAGGCCGTCGGCGGCGATTCATTGCGCCCGACGTCTTCGCAGGTCAAAAGGGTGACCCAGGTCTCACGCCGTACGGCGGGCGGGCTCTACTCCGGCGCGCCCGACGAGTACCGCCGCAGCAACGGCGAGAGCACCAGCACGGACTTCGTCCGCTCCACGTACGGCTCGCCCGCGATCCGCTCCAGAACCTGCTCGAAGTGGCGCATGTCCGCGGCGAAGACCTGCACGATCGCGTCGGCCTCCCCCGTCACCGTGGACGCCGAGGCGATCTCCGGATAGCGCGCGAGCCCCTGCTTGATCGCCTCCGGCGAGGTGTTGCGGCTGCAGTAGATCTCGATGAACCCCTCGGTCTCCCAGCCCAGCGCTGCCGGGTCCACCCGGACCGTGAACCCGGTGATGGCGCCCTCGGCGCGCAGCCGGTCCACGCGGCGTTTCACGGCGGGCGCGGACAGGCCGATCATCGCGCCGATGTCCGAGTAGGAGCGCCGGGCATCTTCGGCGAGGGCGTGGACGATGCGTTCGTCGAGGTCGTTCAGGCGCACTTCGGGCGGTTCACTTCTCTGCGATGGTCTACTTCGGGGGCGGCACGGGCCGCCCCCGAAGTAGACCATGGCACGCCCGGCCGGGCGCGCTCACCGCCGTGCGTGACCGGTCAGAACGGGAACCGCGAACGGCCGTGCTGCACCGAGATCCACTTCTGGGTGGTGAAGGCCTCGACCATCGAGTCGCCGTTCAGCCGGCCGAGGCCGGAGCTCTTCTCGCCGCCGAAGGGGACGATCGGCTCGTCGTGGACCGTGCCGTCGTTGATGTGGATCATGCCGGTGTGGATGCGCTGTCCGACCCGTACACCGCGCTCGATGTCGCCGGTGTGCACCGCGCCGCTCAGGCCGTACGGGGTGTCGTTGGCGATCCGGACCGCCTCGTCCTCGCCGTCGAACGGGACGATGAGCGCGACCGGCCCGAAGATCTCCTGGGACAGGACGGGGGAGTCGGCGGCCAGCCCGGTCAGCACGGACGGGCTCACCAGGTTGCCGTCGGCCCGGCCGTGCAGCAGGGCCGTCGCGCCGGCCGCCACGGTCTGGTCGACGAGCGAGGAAATGGCCTCGGCCTGCGAGGAGTTGATCAGCGGGCCGATCACGGTCTGCGGGTCGGCCGGGTCGCCGACCGGCAGCGAGGCGACCTTGGCGACGAACTTCTCGGTGAACTCCTTCTCCACCGCCCGGTCGACCAGGATCCGGTTGGCGGCCATGCAGACCTGGCCCTGGTGCACGTACCGGCTGAAGACGGCCGCGTCCACCGCGTAGTCCAGATCTGCGTCGTCGAGGACGATCAGCGCGCTGTTGCCGCCGAGTTCGAGCACGGCGCGCTTGAGGTTCGCCGCGCACACCGTGGCGACGTGCCGCCCCACCCGGTCCGAGCCGGTGAAGGAGATGACCTGCGGTACGGGGTGCTCCAGCAGGGCGTCACCGATCTCGGCGATGTCGGTGACCACGACGTTCAGCAGGCCGGCCGGGAGCCCGGCCTCCTCGAACACCTTCGCCACCAGCGTGCCGCCGCAGACCGGGGTGTTCTGGTGCGGCTTGAGCACCACCGCGTTGCCGAGCGCCAGGGCGGGGGCGACCGACTTCAGCGACAGCAGGAACGGGAAGTTGAAGGGGCTGATGACCCCCACGACGCCGACGGGCACCCGGTAGACACGGTTCTCCTTGCCCTCGGTCGGCGAGGGCAGTATCTGCCCGGTGGGCCGCAGCGCGAGCTGGACCGACTCCCGCAGGAACTCCTTGGCGAGATGCAGCTCGAAGGCCGCCTTCAGCCGGGTGCCGCCCAGCTCCGCGACGATCGCGTCGCCGATCTCGGACTCGCGCTCCTCGACGATGCGCAGCGCCCGCTCCAGCACCGTCCGCCGGGCGTACGGGTTGGTCTCGCCCCAGGCCCGCTGGGCGTCCTGCGCGGACCGGTACGCCTGGTCGACCTCGTCGGCCGTGGCGACCGTGATCGAGGCGAGCTTCTCACCGTTGTACGGATTGAAGTCGATGATGTCCCAGGACCCCTTGCCCGGCCTCCACTCTCCGTCGATGTACTGATGGGCCAGGTCGGTGAAGAAGGACATGAGATCCCTTACCACAGAGGAACGGGCAGCTGATTGTGCTTCATGTTACTTACATTCCAATGGGGTTGAAGCGCATCGGATCAGCCTGCCGAGGGCCGGAACCGGACATCCGTGCATACCGGTGAGAGCGTCCGGAAACGCCGGTGCCCCTCCGGGCTCGAACGGCCCGGAGGGGCACCGGCGTTGCGGAACCGCGGGATCAACTCCAGCTGGCGTGCAGCGGCTTGCCCTCGGCGTATCCGGCGGCGCTCTGCACCCCGACGACCGCCTTCTCGGCGAACTCCGCCAGGGAGGCCGCACCGGCGTAGGTGCAGGAGGAGCGGACGCCCGCGATGATCGAGTCGATCAGGTCCTCGACGCCGGGCCTGGCCGGGTCGAGGAACATCCGCGAGGTGGAGATGCCCTCCTCGAAGAGCGCCTTGCGGGCCCGGTCGTAGGCGGACTCGTCCGACGTGCGGTTCTTCACGGCGCGCGCGGACGCCATGCCGAAGGACTCCTTGTAGAAGCGGCCGTCGGCGGACTGCTGGAGGTCGCCGGGCGACTCGTACGTACCGGCGAACCAGGAGCCGATCATCACGTTGGACGCGCCCGCGGCGAGCGCCATGGCGACATCGCGCGGGTGCCGGACGCCGCCGTCCGCCCAGACGTGCTTGCCGTACTTCTTCGCCTCGGCGGCGCACTCCAGAACGGCGGAGAACTGCGGCCGGCCCACACCGGTCATCATCCGGGTGGTGCACATGGCGCCGGGGCCGACACCGACCTTGATGATGTCCGCACCGGCCTCGATGAGGTCGCGCACGCCCTCGGCGGCGACGACGTTGCCCGCGACGATCGGCACCCGCGGGTCGAGCGCGCGGACGGCCCGGACCGCGCTGATCATGGACTCCTGGTGGCCGTGGGCGGTGTCCACGACGAGCGTGTCGACGCCCGCGTCGAGGAGCTGCTTGGCCTTGCCCGCGACGTCGCCGTTGATCCCGACGGCGGCGGCGATCCGCAGCCTGCCCTCGGCGTCGGTGGCGGGGGTGTACAGGGTGGCGCGCAGTGCGGCCTTGCGGGTGAGGATGCCGACGAGCCGGCCGTCCGCGTCGACCGCGGGGGCGAGCTTGCGGTGGGCGCCGTCGAGCTTGCTGAAGGCGTCGCGCGGGTCGATGTCCGCGTCGAGCAGCACCAGGTCCTTGGACATGACCTCGGAGAGCTGGGTGAAGCGGTCGACGCCGGTCAGGTCGTGGTCGGTGACGACACCGACGGGCCGGTGCCCCTCGTCGACGACGACGCCCGCGCCGTGCGCGCGCTTCGGCAGCAGCGACAGGGCGTCGGCGACCGTCTGGCCCGGGGCCAGCACGATCGGCGTGTCGAGCACCAGGTGTCGCGTTTTCACCCAGGAGATGACGTCGGTGACGACCTCGATCGGGATGTCCTGCGGGATGACGACGAGCCCGCCGCGGCGGGCGATCGTCTCGGCCATCCGGCGGCCCGCGATGGCCGTCATGTTCGCGACGACGAGCGGGATGGTGGTGCCGGTGCCGTCGGGCGAGGAGAGATCGACACCCTGGCGGGAACCGACTGCCGAACGGCCCGGGACCATGAAGACATCGTCGTACGTGAGGTCGTACGGGACCGAGGGGGACTCTGTGTAACGACCAGTACCGGGCTCAAGAAAACGCATAACGCTCATTTTTTCACACGAAACGGAGCCGGTCGCCTCCATGAAGGCACAGCAAAGGACACCCGCGTTCGTATGTTCCTCCGAAGGGGACTGAGCGGGAGTCCCGGGCAAGTGGAACCCGCCTTGTCGGCGGACCCTACCCGAAAGGCATTCGAATCATTCGCGATCATCTTCCCTGGACCTGGTGACAAGGGGTCAGGTAGCTTCAAAGCCGCAGGTCCCGTGGGTCTCTTCTACGCCCCGGAGGAACAGCCGGAAGCGTCATAACTTCCATCACACGTACGACCGGAGAGGATCACGACCCACCCGTGGAGAGCGAACTGCCGGACATCTACTGCCCGTTCCCCCAGCGAACCAACCCGCATGTCGGGCACACCAGGGTCCACCTCGACGAATGGACCCGCAACACCGGCCTGGTGCACCGCGATTCGGCCAGGGATCGATTCGAGCAGGCGGACTTCGGTTCGTTCGTCGGCATGGTGTATCCGACCGCCGACAGCAAGAATCTCGACCTCGTCGCGGACTGGTTCGTATGGCTCTTTCTCGTCGACGACCAGCTCGACGACGGCCATCTCGGCCGCAGCCCGGAGCGGGTGCGGGACGTGGTCGAGCTGATGCGGACCGTCATCGAGGGCAACCCTCCGGGCACGCTGCCGGACGGACAGCTCCCGGCCGCCGTGGTCGCCCTGGCCGATCTGTGGGAGCGCACGACACCGACCGCGGCCCCGCACTGGCGCACCCGGTTCGGCTGGCATCTCACCACGTATCTCACGACGACCACCACATGGGAGGCGGGGAACCGGGCCGCCGGTGTGGTGCCGTCCGAGGAGACGTACATCGCCAAACGGCGCCACACCGGCGCGATACATGTCTGCATGGACCTGATAGAGATCGTGGCCGGGATCGAGGCTCCCGAGTCGATCCACAACGACCCCCGGTTCATCACCGCGCTGGAAGCCTCGTGCAATGTCGTGTGCTGGGCCAACGACGTGTACTCGTACGAGAAGGAGCAGGTGCTCGGCGAGATCCACAATCTGGTCCATCTGGTCCGGCACCATCGCGGCCTCGGTGAGCGGCAGGCGCTGGAACACGTCTGTGCGGAGGTCGCGACGGAGACGGAGCGCTTCCTCACCGCCGAGTCCGAGCTGCTGACCGCGTACCCGCAGCTGTCCTGGATGCTCACGCCGTACCTGGACGGGATGCGGAGCTGGATGCGGGGCAACCTCGACTGGTCGAGGCAGACCCCGCGCTACAACCCGGCCGATGTGAGCCAGTACGAGGAGCCGGAGGAGTATCTGGAGGCGACGGTCCTGGGCATGGTCCGGGACTGAGCCACCGGACATGGAAACGCCCGGGCAGCGCGTGCGCTGTCCGGGCGTTTCCGTGTCCGCCGTCCGCGGGAACGGTGGCCACCGCCCCCGCGATCGCTCAGTCGCCGTCCGGGTCGGCCCGCTCCAGCGCCGGCCGCTGCGGTGCCGCCGACTCCGTCAGCAGGTAGTCGGCCGCCGCCGTGTCCGTCACCAGGCTGGTGACGAGCCCGGACCTCAGCACCGCCCCGATCGCCGCCGCCTTGCGCTGTCCGCCGGCGATCGCCACCACTTCGGGGATCCGGCGCAGCCGGTCGGCCTCGACCGTGATGCACCGCTCCCCCAGATCCCGGCCGACCCGTCGGCCCTCGGTGTCGAAGAGGTGCGCCGACATCTCCGCCGCGACGCCGAGCGAGGCGTAGTGCGCCCGCTCGTCATCGCTGAGCATGTCGTGGACGGTCGAGATGCCCGGCTCCCAGGAGCCGATGGAGACCGCCGCGACCGTCACCTTGTCGAAGTAGTCGAAGGCGCGGGCGATACCGGTCTGGTGGCGCAGCGCGGCCGCCGTCGCCGGGTCGGGCAGCAGCATCGGCGCGTAGATGGGGTGGGCCTCGCCACCGGACACCTGGGCGGCCCGCCGGACCGCCTCGACGGAGCCGCGCTCGGCCGTCCCCGCGTCGTACACCCCTGTGAGCTGGACGACCGTGCACGGCGGCAGCCGGTCGAGCGCCGCCGCCATATGGATGGTGGACCGGCCCCAGGCCAGCCCGAGCACATCGCCTTCGTTCACCAGTTCGCCGAGGAGATCGGCCGCGACCTCGCCCAGATTCTCCGGGTCCGGTGCGTCGTCCTGCTCCTCGGCCGGGGATTCGACGACGACCGCGTGGCGCAGCCCGTAGCGGGCCCGGAGCGCGTCGGAACGCTCGGCGTCCAGTTCCGCGGGGACGCGGATCTCGATCCGTACGAGGTCGCGCTCAAGAGCCGTCTCCAGGACCCGGGCCACCTTGAAGCGGCTGACGCCGAACTCCTCGGCGATCTGGATCTTCGACTTTCCCTCGAGGTAGAAGCGGCGGGCCATGGCCGCCGCCTGCACCAGCTCCGCGGGCCCCATCCGCAGGGCGGACCGGCCCGCCGACATTGCAGACACCGCGATCTCCTCACTGCTGTTCACACTCTCGATACGCCGTTCATCCTGTCAGATCCGGCGTTTTTTGATCGGTCCCGTCGGACCGAGTTCATCTGCCCTTGGCCGGGCGGACCCGCGATCGGCGGCGGGAGCCGGTTCCGGTGTCAGTGGCCGCACGCCCAGGCCGCCGAGGCGGTGGCCCCGTCGGCCTTCGCCCGCAGCGCCCGCACGGCCTCGGCCGGGTCCGTCGCCCCGTACACCGCCGAACCCGCGACGAAGACATCCGCACCGGCCTCGGCGCACCGCTCGATGGTGGACGCGGAGACGCCGCCGTCGACCTGGAGCCACAGTTCGAGGCCGTGCTTGGAGATCAGCTCACGGGTGCGGCGGATCTTCGGCAGCATGATGTCCAGGAAGGCCTGGCCGCCGAAGCCCGGCTCCACCGTCATGATCAGCAGCATGTCGAGCTCGGGGAGCAGGTCCTCGTACGGCTCGATGGGCGTCGCGGGCTTGAGCGCCATGGAGGCACGGGCACCCTTGGCCCGGATCTCCCGAGCCAGCCGTACGGGGGCCGCCGCGGCCTCCACGTGGAAGGTCACGGAACCGGCGCCGGCCTCGACGTACCGAGGCGCCCAGCGGTCCGGGTCCTCGATCATCAGATGGCAGTCCAGCGGGGTGTCCGTGGCCCGGCTGAGCGATTCGACGATCGGCACACCGAGGGTCAGATTGGGCACGAAATGGTTGTCCATCACATCGACGTGGAGCCAGTCGGCACCTTCGACCGCCTTCGCCTCCTCGGCGAGACGGGCGAAGTCGGCGGACAGGATGCTGGGGTTGATCTGGGCCATGTCCCAAGCCTGCCATGTTCCGCGCCACTTCCCCGCCCCGGTGCGGGCCAAAGCCTCACGGGATCATTACAGTTCGCCCGATCCAACAGCTCCGGCCGCGCGATACGGGCGTTTCGGCCCGTGGCGGGTGCTTCGGGCGGCCCTGCGGTGCAGGAACACGCAGGGACCCCGATCCGCGTCGGCCCGCTTCAGGCGGTACGCCTCAGCAGGGCCAGGTACATCGCGTCCGTGCCGTGCAGATGCGGCCACAGCTGGACGTCGGGGCCGTCGCCCAGCGCGGGCACTCCCGGCATCAGCGGGCGGGCGTCCACCCACTCGGCCTCGACGGGCTGGCCACCCCGGCCCCCCAGCACGTCGTCGACGACGACCCGGGTCTCCGCGAGGTGCGGCGAGCAGGTCGCGTAGCCGACGATGCCGCCGACCCGCACCGCGTTCAACGCCTCGCGCAGCAGGCCGCGTTGGAGCGGCGCGAAGTTCTCCAGGTCCTCCTTGCGGCGACGCCAGCGCGCCTCCGGGCGGCGGCGCAGGGCGCCGAGGCCCGAGCACGGCACGTCCATGAGGACCCGGTCGAAGCTGCCGGGCCGCCACGGCGGGCGGGTCCCGTCGGCGGTGATCACCTGGTACGGGCCGGGGTTGCCGGCCAGCGCCCGTTCGACGAGCCTGGCCCGGTGCGGCTGCTTCTCGGCGGCGAGCAGGGCGGCGCCCCGTTCGGCGGCGAGCGCACCGAGCAGGGCGGCCTTGCCGCCGGGTCCGGCGCAGCCGTCGAGCCAGCGGCTGTCGCTGCCTTCCAGCGGTGCGGCGGCGAGGGCGGCGGCCACCAGCTGGCTGCCCTCGTCCTGGACCCCTGCCCGGCCCTCCTGGACGGCGGTCAGCGCGCCGGGCTCGCCGCCCTCCGCCATCCGTACGGCATACGGTGACCAGCGGCCCGGCAGGCCGTTCTCATCGCCGAGGGCGGTGAGCAGCTCATCGGTGGTGGAGCGGCCGGGGCGGGCGACGAGTGTGACCTCGGGCCGCTCGTTGTCCGCTTCGAGCAGGTCCTCGATGCCGGCGCGGCCACCGCCCAGCGCGTCCCACAGCGCGGAGACGATCCAGCGCGGATGCGAGTGCACGACCGCGAGGTGGTCCTCGGCGTCCTCCTCGTACGAGGGGGCCACCCGGGCCACCCAGCCGTCGAGGTCGTCCGCGGAGACCTTGCGCAGCACGGCGTTGACGAACTTGGCCCGCCCCTCGCCGAGCACCACCCGGGCCAGCTCCACGCTGGCGGAGACCGCCGCGTGGGTGGGGATACGGGTGCCGAGCAGCTGGTGCACGCCCATGTTGAGCACGTCCAGGACCGGCGGATCGACCTCGCGCAACGGCCGGTCGATGCAGGCCGCGACGATCGCGTCGTACGTGCCCTGGCGGCGCAGCGTGCCGTAGACCAGCTCGGTCGCCAGCGCCGCGTCCCGGTTGTCGAAATCGTCCTTGGCGCGTGCCTTCTTCAGCAGCGGGGGCAGGACGAGGTTGGCGTACGCGTCCCGTTCGTCGACGGCCCTGAGGGCTTCGAAGGCGAGGAACCGGACCGGGTCCTTCTGAGGACGGCGATGCGGCTTGGCGGGACGGCGACGCTGCTGGTCGTTCACGTGAAAGGTGCTCCGCTGATGGTGAGAGGACGAACCCTCCCAGCCTACGTCGCCGCCCCGGCCCCGGCGGGCCTCAGCTCCCCAGCAGCTCGCCGTGGGCGATCCGCACCCCGCGCGCCCAGTCGGCGGCCCGCATCGGCTTCTTGCCCTGGGGCTGGACCCAGAGCAGCTCGACCGCGTGCGATCCGGTGCCCACGTACACATTGTTCTTGGCCGCCGACAGCTCGCCGGGCGCCAGATCGGCACGGTCCAGCACCGGCACCGCCTGGATCAGCTTCAGCCGCTCCCCCCGGAACAGCGTCCACGCGCCGGGCGCGGGTGTGCAGCCGCGCACCACGCGATCGACCCGCAGGGCGGGGGCGGACCATTGCACCTGGGCGTCCTCGACCGTGATCTTCGGTGCGAGAGTGACCCCCTCGGCGGGCTGCGGCACGGCGTGCAGCGTGCCGTCCTCGATGCCGTCCATCGTCGCGACGAGCAGCCCCGCGCCGGCGAACGCCAGCCGGGTGAGCAGGTCACCGCTGGTGTCGGTGGGACGCACCTCCTCGGTGAGGACGCCGTACACCGGGCCGGAGTCGAGCCCCTCCTCGATCCGGAAGGTCGACGCGCCGGTCACCTCGTCCCCGGCCATGACCGCGTGCTGTACGGGGGCCGCGCCGCGCCAGGCGGGCAGCAGCGAGAAGTGCAGGTTGACCCAGCCCCGGGCGGGTACGCCGAGCGTCTCCTTGGGGAGCAGCGCCCCGTAGGCGACGACCGGGCAGCAGTCCGGGGCGATCTCCCGCAGCCGGGCGAGGAAGTCCTCGTCGCGCGGCCGGGCGGGCTTGAGCACCTCGATACCGGCCTCCTCGGCGCGCTCGGCGACGGGGCTGGCGACCAGGCGGCGGCCCCGCCCGGCGGGGGCGTCGGGCCGGGTCACGACGGCGGCCACCTCGTGCCGGTCGGAGGCGATCAGGGCGTCCAGGGCGGGTACGGCTACCTCGGGGGTGCCTGCGAAGACGAGCTTCATGGGTGGCTGACTGCCTCTCGGGCCGGAACGTGCGGTGACGAGCAACGCACAAGTCTATGGGCCCGGCGACCGGGGGGCGTACGCATGACCGCGCGCCCCTTTGAAGGGCGCACGCGCCCCTGAAGCGTGACCAGATCCACGGCTGAGGCGTTGGTCAAGAGAGATTGACCGAAGCGAGCCGCCACGGTGCGGCCCGATCCCTTTCAATGCCGGTTCGAGAGGCTTCTTCATGGCCGACCACGCAACCCACGACGCCCAAGCGAGGGCCAGTCTGCATCTGTTGGTGCGGGACATCGAGCGGGTCCGGCGGCAGGTGGACGCGCTGCGCACGCTCACCGCCCAACTGGGCAACGTCTACCGCCCGCGCCGCTCCGGCCCGTCCACGGGCTTCGTCGTCTACGGCAGGGCCCCGGCCCCCACCGTCAGGCTGGCCCAGGAACTGCGCGACAGCGTCGAGACCCTGGTCACCGCGGCAGTCGACTTCGACCGCTCGCTGGGCTTCTCCTGGGACGCGGTGGGCTCCGCGCTCGGGGTCACCAAGCAGGCGGTGCACCGCCGCTACGGCGCACGCCGCAACGCCCGTCAGCCGGGGACGGCCGAATCCGGCACGGAGACCGCGGTGCCGCGCACCCTGCCCGTCGTGCCCGGCTCCGGCAACACGCCCCCGCTGCCCGCCGTACCCGCCGCTCGGTCCATGCCGCCGCGGCCTCCGTTGGACCGCCCGGCACTCCGCGACGACCTGCGCCCCGGCGTCTTTCCCGGCCCACGCAACGGCTGACCACCCCG
>NZ_JBEXPH010000138.1:0-23279 GCF_040611955.1 Streptomyces sp. NPDC006510
CACCCGCGGTGCGCCCAACGCCAGGCGCGGGTGGTCGGCGCGGCCCCCCCCGGCTGCGCGGGGCCGGTGACCGCGCTGGGCGTCGAGCGGCTCACGGACGGATCGCTGCGGGCGACGGTCGGGCGAGGCGGGCGGCCGGGCACCCCGGTCGGGCGGCTCGGGGACGGCGAGCTGAGGCATCTGGCGCTCGCCCTCGTGCTGCTCACCGGCCCCGGGGTGCCGGCGGTGGAGGTCGCGGGGGAGGTGCCGTCGGCCCTGCGGACCCTCACCGTGCCGGCCGACGGATTCGACCGTGACCTGGACGGCAGGTAACTTCGCGAACTCCTGCCCCTGGCCGCGTCGATCGGGGCGGCCGGGCACCTCAGGCTGGTCGGGACGGTCACGGAGCCGGGCGCGGTACGGGCCCGGGAGACGCCCGGGGTGATGGTGGTAGACCTGGAACCGTGACAGAACTTGATGTACAGGCCCTGCAGCGACGGCTCGCCGCGTTCGCGGCCGCACGGGACTGGGAGCAGTACCACACCCCGAAGAACCTGGCGGCGGCGCTGAGCGTCGAGGCGTCCGAACTGGTCGAGATCTTCCAGTGGCTGACGCCGGAGGAGTCGGCGCGGGTGATGGAGCGGCCCGGGACGGCGCACCGGGTGACGGACGAGGTCGCCGATGTTCTCGCGTATCTGCTGCAGTTCTGCGAGGTACTGGGGATCGATGCGCTGACTGCGCTGTCGGAGAAGATCGACCGGAACGAGTCCCGATTCCCGGTGCCGGAGCGGCAGGACCCTCCGGAGCCCGGCGACCGTCACTCTTCGGAGTGATCAACTTATCCATAATCGATTGAGTGTCCACAGATTTCCGAATTCCCCTGGCTTTTCGGTACCGGCGACCTCACTGTGGGTAATGGATGAGGTGAGCGGCTTTTCGTACGGACGGGGGAACGCATGGAAGCGGAACGGCTTGTAGGAGTCAGCCGACGTGCTCTGGCGCAGAGCAGGGGTACGCCGGACATCATCGCGGAGGCCTGGCAGGCACAGGCGCTGGCTCAGGCGATCGGCAGCCGCCTGGCGGCCGACGGGCCCAAGGAGTTACGGGGCGAGGCGCGCGGGCTGAGTGAGATCGGCGGGCGGAGCAGCGGGTCACTGGACCACCCGGCGGCGCGGGCCGGGGTGGCGCGGGCCGCGCGGCTCTCCGGGCTCGCCGAACCCCGGGCGACGCTGACGGGGCTGGGCACCTTGCTCGGGGAAGTGGGGATGGCTCTGGTCGGGGTGGCCTGTGAGACCGATGAGCAGGGGCTCTACTGGCAGTGCATGGAGGCGATCGACGCGGCCGACGAGTCGATGGACCGGGTGCACGGAATGCTCCGCCGTCTCGACGAGCAGGACCGGGAGCGGCAGCAGGATCTGGAGCGCGGCCGGGAGCGGGACGGCCCGTACGGCCCGTACGGTGCGGTCGGCGGACCGGCGGCGGGTACGACCGCGGTCGGCCGCGACCGAGCAGGACTCCGGGAGTGACCGGACGCCGGATACCGGGCACGGGTGCGGGTCTTCGGGGGTGACCGCGTGGCTCCGGGGGCGATGTCGGACAGGGAGGCGGTGACCGTACAGGACTCCGGCAGTGACGGCGCGAGAGAGACAGGAGGAGCGGAGCGAGCCGTGCCCGGAGGTGCAGGATGGATGCATGGATCTTCGAATCTTCACCGAGCCCCAGCAGGGGGCGAGCTACGACACCCTGCTCACCGTCGCCAAGGCGACCGAGGACCTGGGCTTCGACGCCTTCTACCGCTCCGATCACTACCTCCGCATGGGGCCGGGGGACGGGCTGCCCGGCCCGACCGACGCGTGGATCACCCTGGCCGGGCTGGCGCGTGAGACCAAGCGGATCAGGCTCGGCACCTTGATGACCGCGGGGACCTTCCGGCTCCCCGGCGTGCTTGCCATCCAGGTCGCGCAGGTCGACCAGATGTCCGGCGGGCGCGTCGAGCTCGGTCTCGGCGCAGGCTGGTTCGAGGAGGAGCACAAGGCTTACGGCATTCCGTTCCCGAAGGAGAAGTTCGGCAGGCTGGAGGAGCAGCTGGAAATCATCACCGGGCTGTGGGCGACCGGGACCGGCAAGACGTTCAGCTTCGACGGCACCTACTACCAGCTCACCGACTCACCCGCGCTGCCCAAGCCGGCGCAGGCCAGGGTGCCGGTGCTGATCGGCGGTCACGGTGCGACGCGTACACCGCGACTGGCCGCCCGCTACGCGGACGAGTTCAACATCCCCTTCGCGTCGCTGGAGGACAGCGAGAAGCAGTTCGGCCGGGTCAGGGAGGCGGCCAAGGCGGCCGGCCGCGAACCGGACGACCTGGTGTACTCCAATGCCCTGGTGGTCTGCGTCGGCAAGAACGACGCCGAGGTGGCACGCCGCGCCTCCGTCATCGGGCGCGAGGTGGCGGAGCTGAAGGCGAATGGGCTCGCGGGCTCGCCCGCCGAGGTGGTCGACAAGATCGGCCGGTACGGTGCGATCGGCTCGTCCCGGATCTACCTCCAGGTCCTGGACCTGGACGACCTGGAGCACCTGGAGCTGATCTCCGCCCAGGTCCAGTCCCAGCTCGGCTGAGAACGAAGGACGGAGGACAGAGCAGAGGACAGAGCAGAGGGCAGAGGGCAGAGGACAGAGGACAGACAGAGGACAGAGGGGAGTCACCTGTGCACCCCGCTCGGTCAGCCGACGGCCGACCGTTCCGACGTACGCCCGTCGGCGCGCCCGCCGACCCGCCCGCCGACCCGCCCGCAGGCGCGTCCACAGACCCGCCCGCCGGTCCGCCCGTCCAAGCGCTCGGACGTGCTCTCGCGGCAGGGCCGGTCGTGCTCGACGGGGGTCTCTCCAACCAACTGGAGGCGCAGGGCTGCGACCTGTCCGACGCCCTGTGGTCGGCCCGGCTGCTGACCGACGGGCCGGGACAGATCGAGGCGGCCCACACCGCCTATGTGCGTGCGGGCGCACAGGTGCTGATCACGGCCGGCTACCAGGCGACGTTCGAGGGGTTCGCGCGGCGGGGGATCGGACGGGCGGAGGCGGCGGAGCTGTTCGCCCGCAGTGTCCGGCTGGCGCGACGGGCCGCCGGTGCGGTGGAGCGGGACGTCTGGGTCGCCGCTTCGGTCGGCCCGTACGGGGCGATGCTGGCGGACGGCAGTGAGTACCGGGGCCGCTACGGGCTCTCCGTCCGGGAGCTGGAGCGATTCCACCGGCCCAGGATCGAGGCGCTGGCCGCAGCCGCGCCCGATGCGCTGGCGCTGGAGACGGTGCCGGACACCGATGAGGCCGAGGCGTTGCTGCGCGCGGTCGAGGGGTGCGGGCTGCCGGTCTGGCTCTCCTACAGCGTGGCGGGCGACCGCACCCGGGCGGGGCAGTCGCTGGAGACGGCCTTCGGGCTCGTCCGGGGGCGTGACGACGTGGTGGCCGTGGGGGTGAACTGCTGCGATCCGGCGGATGCGGACCTGGCGGTGCGGGTGGCCGCGGAGGTGACCGGGAAGCCGGTCGTCGTCTATCCGAACAGCGGCGAGCGGTGGGACGCGGGGGGCCGGGGTTGGGTCGGCGCGCCCACGTTCGCCCCGGGCAGGGCAAGGGCCTGGCAGGACGCCGGGGCCCGGCTGATCGGCGGCTGTTGCCGGGTCGGCCCGGACACCGTCGCGGCACTGGCCGGGCTGCTCGGCACGATGACGGCCGACGAGTCCGCGTAGTGCTCGACGGGTCTTGACGGGTGTCACCGCACACCCGTCCCGGCACATGCCGCGGTACTCCGCCGGGATCCCGCGAGCCCGCTGCGGCGCTGCGCGACCGGCCCGGAGAGCTCACCGGGGCGACTCATCGGACACGCGAAATTACCTGGTGGGGGGCAAGTGAACCGGACCATACTCGGACGTGTGTTCCTGACAATCAGCACGACCGGCAACCCGGAACGTCCGGCGACCGACCTCGGCTTCCTGCTGCACAAGCATCCCGAGAAGGCGCAGACGTTCTCCACCTCCCATGGCACCGCGCATGTCTTCTATCCCGAGGCATCCGCCGAGCGCTGCACCGCGGCGCTCCTGCTGGAAGTGGATCCCGTGGCCCTGGTGCGCCGTGGCAAGGGCAAGGGACGGGGCGGCGCTCCCGACGCGGCGCTCGCGCAGTACGTCAACGACCGCCCGTACGCGGGGTCCTCGCTGCTGTCCGTCGCCATGAGCGCGGTCTTCAAGTCCGCGCTGAACGGTGTGTGCCGCGTACTGCCCGAGCGTGCGCAGGCACCGATGCCGCTGCGGATCGAGGTGCCCGCACTGCCGGCCCGCGGAGGCGCGGAGCTGGTGCGCAAGCTCTTCGGGCCGCTCGGCTGGGCGAGCGTGGACGCCGTGCCCGTACCCCTGGACCAGCAGTTCCCGGAGTGGGGGGACTCGCGGTACGTACGGCTGGTGCTCGAAGGCGAGCTGCGGCTGGCGGACGCCTTGCGTCAGCTGTACGTGCTGCTGCCGGTGCTGGACGACGCCAAGCACTACTGGGTCGCGCCGGACGAGGTGGACAAGCTGTTGCGGGCGGGCGAGGGCTGGCTCGCCGCCCACCCCGAGCAGAAGCTGATCACCAGCCGCTATCTGTCCCGGCGCTGGGGCCTGACCCGCCAGGCGATGCAGCAGCTCGAACTGGTGCGGCTCGCGGAGTCGGACGACCTCGACGTCGAGAGCGTCGACAACGCCGTGGACGAGACGACCGACACCGAGGAGAAGCCGGTCCCGCTCGCCGAGCAGCGGCGCGCCGCGATCCTCGACGCGCTGCGGGCCGCGGGCGCGAGCCGGGTCCTCGACCTGGGCTGCGGCCAGGGCCAGTTGGTGCAGGCACTGCTCAAGGACGCCGGCTTCAAGGAGATCGTCGGCGTCGATGTCTCCATGCGGGCCCTCACCATCGCGTCACGACGGCTGAAACTGGAGCGGATGGGGGAGCGGCAGGCCGCCCGGGTCACCCTCCGGCAGGGCTCGCTCACCTACACCGACAAGCGGCTCAAGGGGTACGACGCGGCCGTGCTCAGCGAGGTCGTCGAACACCTCGACCTGCCGAGACTGCCCGCGCTGGAGTACGCCGTGTTCGGTTCGGCCCGTCCGCGGACCGTGCTCGTGACGACGCCGAACGTCGAGTACAACGTCCGCTGGGAGACCCTTCCCGCCGGGCAGGTGCGCCACGGCGACCACCGGTTCGAATGGACCAGGGCCGAATTCCGCGCCTGGGCCCGGGAGGTGGCGCAGCGGCACGGATACGGCGTCGACTTCGTCCCCGTGGGGCCCGACGACCCCGAGGTGGGGCCGCCCACGCAGATGGCCGTGTTCACGATGACCGCGGCCGACGAGACCGTGAAGCAGAACAGGAACAGGACCGAGAAGGAGGCGAATGCCGCATGACCAGCACCTCACGCACGCTACCGGTGACCGACCTCTCCCTCGTGGTCCTCATCGGGGCCAGCGGTTCCGGCAAGTCCACCTTCGCCCGCCGGCACTTCAAGCCCACCGAGATCGTCTCCTCGGACTTCTGCCGCGGCCTGGTCGCCGACGACGAGAACGACCAGAGCGCCAGCCGCGACGCCTTCGACGTCCTGCACACAATCGTGGGCAAGCGGCTGGCAGCCGGGCGGCTGACCGTCGTGGACGCGACCAGCGTCCAGTCCGAGAGCCGCAAGCAGCTGGTCGAGCTGGCCAGGAGCCACGACGTGCTGCCCATCGCGATCGTCCTCGACCTGCCTGAAGAGGTCTGCATCGCGCGCAACGCGGCCCGCCCCGACCGCGTCGGCATGCCGCGCCACGTCATCCAGCGGCACCGCCGCGAACTGCGCCGTTCGCTGCGGGGCCTGGAGCGCGAGGGCTTCCGCAAGGTGCACATCCTGCGCAGCGAGGAGGAGGCGGCCCACGCCGAAGTGGTGCTGGAGCGCCGCTACAACGACCTGCGCCACCTCACGGGCCCCTTCGACATCATCGGCGACATCCACGGCTGCAGTTCCGAGCTGGAGTCCCTGCTCGGCAAGCTCGGCTACGTCGACGGCGCGCACCCCGAAGGGCGTACGGCGGTCTTCGTCGGCGACCTGGTGGACCGCGGCCCCGACAGCCCCGGAGTGCTGCGCCGGGTCATGGCCATGGTGGCGGCGGGAAACGCCCTGTGCGTACCGGGCAACCATGAGAACAAGCTCGGCCGTTACCTCAAGGGCCGCAATGTCCAGCACACCCATGGACTCGCCGAGACCATCGAGCAGTTGGACCGGGAGGACGAGAAGGACCCGGCCTTCCGGGAGCAGGTGCGGGAGTTCATCGACGGGCTCGTCAGCCATTACGTGCTCGACGACGGCAAGCTCGTCGTCTGCCACGCCGGACTGCCCGAGAAGTACCACGGCCGCACCTCCGGACGGGTCCGCTCGCACGCGCTGTACGGGGACACCACCGGCGAGACCGACGAATTCGGCCTGCCCGTGCGCTACCCGTGGGCGGAGGAGTACCGAGGCCGTGCCGCCGTGGTCTACGGACACACTCCGGTGCCCAACACCTCCTGGGTCAACAACACCATCTGCCTGGACACCGGGGCGGTCTTCGGCGGGAAGATGACCGCGCTGCGCTGGCCGGAGCGCGAGCTCGTCGACGTACCGGCCGAGCAGGTCTGGTACGAGCCGGCCAAGCCGCTGGCCACCGAGGCACCCGGTGGCCGGGAGGGACGGCCGCTCGACCTCGCCGATGTGCAGGGCCGCCGGATCGTCGAGACCCGGCACATGGGCCGCATCGCGGTCCGCGAGGAGAACGCCGCGGCCGCGCTCGAAGTCATGAGCCGGTTCGCCGTCGACCCCCAGCTGCTCGGTTACCTCCCGCCGACCATGGCGCCCACCGCCACCTCGCGCGAGGACGGCTATCTGGAGCACCCGGCCGAGGCGTTCGCGCAGTACCGGGCGGACGGTGTCGCCGAGGTCGTGTGCGAGGAGAAGCACATGGGTTCGCGTGCGGTGGCGCTGGTCTGCCGGGACGCGGCCGCCGCCCATGAGCGGTTCGGCGTGGGAGGCGCAGCCGGCACCCCCGGTGGGCCGACCGGGGCGCTGTACACCCGCACCGGACGGCCGTTCCTCGACGACGCCGCACTCACCGAGGTGATCCTCGGCAGGCTCCGCACCGCCGTGACCGCCGCCGGGCTCTGGGAGGAGTGGGGCACCGACTGGGTGCTGCTCGACGCCGAGCTGATGCCCTGGTCCCTCAAGGCCGCCGGGCTGCTGCGCTCGCAGTACGCCGCCGTCGGCGCCGCGTCCGGCGCCGTCCTCCCGGAGGCCAACGCGGCCCTCGCGGCGGCGGCGGCCCGCGGTGTGGACGTCGGCCCGCTCGCGGACCGCCAGCGGGGGCGGGCCGAGGACGCCGCCGCGTTCACCGAGGCGTACCGCCGGTACTGCTGGAGCACCCAGGGCCTGGACGGGGTGCGGCTCGCACCGTTCCAGATCCTCGCCGTGCAGGGCCGCTCGCTGGCCCCCGTACCGCACGACCAGCAGCTGGCCTGGCTCGACCGGCTGGTCGAGCACGACCCGACAGGGCTCCTCCAGGTCACCCGCCGGCTCGTCGTCGACACCGGGGACGAGGCATCGGTGCGCGCCGGTGTCGACTGGTGGCTGGAGATGACCGGCCGCGGCGGCGAAGGCATGGTCGTCAAGCCGCTCGCCGCGCTCGTACGGGACGGCAAGGGCAGGCTGGTCCAGCCGGGCATCAAGGTGCGCGGCCGGGAGTACCTCCGGATCATCTACGGACCCGAGTACACCCGCCCGGAGAACCTGGAACGGCTGCGCGACAGATTCCTCGGCCACAAGCGGTCGCTGGCGCTCCGGGAGTACGCGCTGGGGCTCGAAGCACTGGACCGGCTGGCCGACGGGGAGCCGCTGTGGCGGGTCCACGAAGCGGTGTTCGCGGTGCTGGCCCTGGAGTCGGAGCCGGTCGACCCCCGGCTCTGAGGCGGGTCGCGGGAGGCTGCGGGGGCGTCGCCGGTGGGTTTTCCGGTGGGACCGACGGAAAACCCACGGGCGATTCGCGGGGTGAACGGGCCTGCGCACGGTGAGGATGGAGGCATGGGATTCCACGTCGACTCCGAGGCCGGGCGGCTGCGCCGCGTCATCCTGCACCGCCCCGATCTGGAACTGAAGCGGCTCACCCCCAGCAACAAGGACGCGCTGCTCTTCGACGACGTGCTCTGGGTGCGCCGGGCCCGCCAGGAGCACGACGGCTTCGCGGACGTGCTGCGCGACCGCGGCGTGGAGGTGCACCTCTTCGGCGATCTGCTCCGTGAGTCGCTGGACATCCCGGTGGCCAGACGGCTCGTCCTGGACCGGGTCTTCGAGGAGAAGGAGTACGGACCGCTCGCCACCGAGCATCTGCGGGCCGCCTTCGAGGAGTTGCCCAGCGCCGAACTGGCCGACGCACTCGTCGGCGGCATGACCAAGCGGGAGTTCCTGGCAGGGCACAGCGAGCCCACCTCCGTCCGCTTCCACGTCATGGACCTGGACGGCTTCCTGCTGGACCCGCTGCCGAACCACCTCTTCACCCGTGACACCTCGGCCTGGATATACGACGGGGTGTCCATCAATGCGATGCGCTGGCCGGCCCGGCAGCGCGAGACCGTCCACTTCGAGGCGATCTACCGCCACCACCCCCTCTTCACCGGCCCCGACGCGGGCGCCTTCCACCACTGGTCGGAGGGGCAGGACGATTACCCGTCCACCATCGAGGGCGGCGACGTACTGGTCATCGGCCGCGGCGCCGTACTCATCGGGATGAGCGAACGCACCACCCCGCAGGCGGTGGAGATGCTGGCCCGCGGTCTGTTCGACGCCGGCTCGGCCCACACGATCGTGGCGCTCGACATGCCCAAGCGCCGGGCGTTCATGCACCTCGACACGGTGATGACGATGATCGACGGCGACACCTTCACCAAGTACGCCGGCCTGGGCATGCTCCGCTCGTACACCATCGAGCCCGGCGAGGGGCCCAGGGACCTGAAGGTCACCGACCATCCGCCCGAGCACATGCACCAGGCGATCGCGCACGCCCTGGGGCTGGACTCGATCCGGGTCCTCACCGCCACCCAGGACGTGCACGCCGCCGAGCGCGAGCAGTGGGACGACGGCTGCAATGTGCTGGCCGTCGAGCCGGGCGTCGTCGTCGCGTACGAGCGCAACGCCACCACCAACACCTTTCTGCGAAAGGAGGGCATCGAGGTCATCGAGATCCGCGGCAGCGAACTCGGCCGGGGCAGGGGCGGCCCTCGTTGCATGAGCTGTCCGGTGGTGCGCGACCCCGTGTAGCCCGGGCGCCGGGGCAGGGACGCGGAAGCGTGCGGGCCTACGGCTTCGTATAGCGATGCATAGTGTCGTATAGACTTCCAGGGTCACCGTACGTCCGATCCTCGCCCGACCCAGGAGCTGTCCCATGGCCATAGACCTCGCAGGCCGCCACTTCCTCAAGGAGCTGGACTTCACGGCCGAGGAGTTCCGCGGCCTGATCGAGCTCGCGGCCGAGCTCAAGACCGCCAAGAAGTCGGGGACCGAGACGCAGCGGCTGCGCGGCAAGAACATCGCGCTGATCTTCGAGAAGACCTCGACCCGCACCCGCTGTGCCTTCGAGGTGGCCGCCGCCGATCAGGGCGCGTCCACGACCTGTCTGGACCCCTCCGGCTCACAGATGGGGCACAAGGAGTCGGTGAAGGACACGGCCCGCGTCCTCGGCCGGATGTTCGACGGCATCGAGTACCGCGGTGACAGCCAGGCGGCCGTCGAGGAGTTGGCCGCCCACGGTGGTGTACCGGTCTTCAACGGACTCACCGACGACTGGCACCCGACCCAGATGCTCGCCGACGTCCTCACCATGACCGAGCACAGCGACAAGCCGCTGGAGCGGATCGCCTTCGCCTACCTCGGCGACGCCCGCTTCAACATGGGCAACTCCTACCTGATCACCGGCGCCCTGCTGGGCATGGACGTACGCATCGTCGCGCCGAAGGCGTACTGGCCCGCCGAGGAGATCGTCGCCGAGGCCCACCGGCTGGCCGGCGCGAGCGGTGCGACCGTCACCCTCACCGAGGACATCGCCGAGGGCGTCAGGGGCGCCGACTTCGTCGCCACCGATGTCTGGGTCTCCATGGGGGAGCCCAAGGAGGTCTGGGCCGAGCGCATCGCGGCCCTGGCGCCGTACGCCGTGACCATGGACGTGCTCCGCGCCACCGGCAACGCCGACGTGAAGTTCCTGCACTGCCTTCCGGCCTTCCATGACCTCGGGACCGGGGTCGGGCGGGAGATCGAGGCCGAGTACGGGCTGACGGAGCTGGAGGTCACCGACGAGGTCTTCGAATCCGCGCACTCGGTCGTCTTCGATGAGGCGGAGAACCGGATGCACACGATCAAGGCGGTTCTGGTGGCGACCCTGGCCACCCCGGCGGCCGCGGGCTGATCGCTGCATGACCATGCGCCCGATTGGGTGAACATGCGTGAAGGCGGCTAATATGTTGCCTCTTGGTGGGGTTCGAGCTCGCACGCTCGAACCCCATTTTTCTGTGTGCCACCGGAACCCCCACAGCCCCCGGACGCACATCCCCCACATGCTCCGCCAGAGAAGAGACCGTCCCCGTGAGTCCGCTGCGCCCACCGAGCCCCCCGCACCCGTCCGGGCCGCGCATCAAGAATCCCCACCAGCTGATCGCCGAGTCCGGCGCCGACCTGGAGGGGCACGGCCTCAAGCGCACCATGGGGCTCTTCCAGCTGGTGTGCTTCGGTGTCGGCGCCGTCATCGGTACCGGCATCTTCGTCGGCCTCTCCGACAGCGTTGCCGAGGCGGGCCCCGCGGTCGTGCTCTCCTTCGTGCTCGCCGCGATCACCTGCATCTTCACCGCGTTCTCCTTCGCCGAGCTGGGCAGTGCCATCCCGGTCTCCGGCAGCTCCTACTCCTTCGCCTACGCGACCCTCGGCGAACGTGTCGCGTTCCTCGTCGGCTGGTGTCTGCTGCTGGAGTACGGCGTCTCGGTCTCCGCGGTCGCCGTCGGCTGGAGCCAGTACGTCAACGAGCTGCTGGACAGCCTGTTCGGCGCGCAGCTGCCGGCCGCCCTCTCGGCGGGTCCCGGCGACGGCGGCGTGATCAATCTGCCCGCCGTCCTGGTGGTCATGATGGCCGCGACCCTGCTGGTGCGCGGCGTCCGGGAGAGCGCCGGGGCCACCGCCGCGATGGCGGTCCTCAAGATCGCCATCCTGATCCTGTTCTGCGTCATCGCCTTCACGGCCTTCGAGCGCGGAAACCTCACGCCGTTCTTCGCCCACGGCGCGGGCGGGGTGACGGCCGGCGCGTCGCTGGCCTTCTTCTCGTACATCGGCTTCGACGCCATCACCACCGCGGGCGAAGAGGTCAGGAATCCGCGGCGGAACATCCCGATCGCGATCATGGTCTGCATCGGTCTGGTCACCCTGCTCTACTGCGCGGTCGCGCTCGCCGCCATCGGCGCGCTGGGGCCGAAGGCCGTCGCCGACCAGCCGGCGGCGCTCTCGATCGTCGTCGACCAGGTCACCGACTCGACCGTCGGCGGCGGGATCATCGCCTTCGGAGCGGTCGTCGCGATCGCGTCCGTCGTGCTCGCGGTGATGTACGGACAGACCCGCATCCTGATGTCGATGTCCCGGGACGGACTGATCCCGCGGGTCTTCGAGCGGGTCTCGCCGCGAACGGCGACGCCGGTCGCCAACACCTGGATCGTGGCGGTCGTCTTCGCGGTCCCGGCGGCCTTCTCGTCGCTCGACGTGGTGGTGAACCTGACCACCATCGGCACGCTGGCCACCATGGTCGCGGTGAACATCGCCGTGATCGTGCTGCGCCGCCGCAACCCGGAGGTGAAGGGCTCGTTCCGGGTGCCGCTCTATCCGCTCAGCCCACTGCTGGGCGTCGGCTTCTGCCTCTATCTGATGTACGGGACGGGCTGGGCGACCTGGATCCAGTTCGCGGTCTTCCTGATCGTCGGCGCGGTGGTGTACGCCTGCTACGGCCGCAGCCGCTCCCGGCTGGCCGCCGCCGACGCAGCCCGGTGAGGGCCCGGGTCAGTTCTGAGGCGTCAGGGACGGCAGGGTGAACCACACCGCCTTGCCGTGCTCCGTCGTGCGGTGGCCGCAGGACGAGCTGAGCGTACGGATCAGCAGCAGGCCCCGGCCGTGTTCCTGCCAGGGGTCCGGTTCGCCGCCGTGCCGCGGAAAGGACAGGCCGCCCGGCGGGGCGGGGTCGCGATCGTGGACCTCGACCTGGCAGCCGCTCGGCAGGAGTTCCACCACCAGCTCGATGGGCTCGTCGCTCCGGGTGTGTTCGACCGCGTTGGCGACCAGCTCCGCGGTGAGGAGCTCGGCGGTGTCGGTGTCGGCCGGTGCCTCGATGTCCGCGAGCGCGGTACGGATCAGAGCACGGGCGATCGGCACGGCCGCCGTCGAGTGCGGTAGCGCGATCCGCCAGGAGGCGGGGAGGGGGACATCGGGGGGCACGGCATGGTTTCCGTTCCGGGGTGTGGGTTGCGGGATTCTCTGGTGGTCAAGACTTCTCGGTTTCAACCTTACGAAGTGCAACGACACAGACAAGGGCCTGCCGACCGGTATGAAAGGGACGTTGGCCACTGCGTCCTCACGCTCCGCTTATTGCGTACTCGTGACGGAAGTCACGTACAGGTGATAAGTTCGGGGTGCAGGCAGCAGCCCCACGGCTGAAGGGGAGCCCCCTCCATGAGCCCGTTTCCCAGCTCCGCTCCGCACACGGACGACTGGCGCCATCTGCGGCTGACGACGGACGACGGGGTTGCCACCGTCACGCTCGCCCGGCCCGAGAAACTCAACGCGCTCACCTTCGGCGCCTACGCCGACCTGCGCGACCTGCTCGCCGAACTGTCCCGCGAACGCAGCGTGCGTGCCCTGGTGCTCGCGGGCGAGGGCCGCGGGTTCTGCTCCGGCGGAGATGTCGACGACATCATCGGCGCGACACTCGCCATGGACACCGCCCAGCTCCTCGATTTCAATCGCATGACCGGACAGGTGGTGCGGGCCCTACGTGAAACCCCCTTCCCCGTCATCGCCGCCGTACACGGGGTGGCGGCGGGCGCCGGGGCGGTGCTCGCGCTGGCCGCCGACTTCCGGATCGCCTACCCGTCGGCCCGTTTCGCCTTCCTCTTCACCAAGGTCGGCCTCTCCGGCGGCGACATGGGCGCCGCCTACCTCCTGCCACGTGTCGTCGGCCTCGGTCATGCCACCCGGCTGCTGATGCTCGGCGAACCGGTCCGGGCACCGGAAGCGGAACGGATCGGGCTGATCAGCGAGCTGACCGACGAGGGCCAGGCGGATGCACGCGCGGCGGCCCTTGCCCGCCGCCTCGCCGACGGACCGGCCCTCGCCCTCGCCCAGACCAAGGCACTGCTCACCGCCGAACTCGACATGCCGCTCGCTGCCGCGGTCGAGATGGACGCCGCCACCCAGGCCCTGCTGATGCACGGCGACGACTACGCGGAATTCCACGCCGCCTTCACCGAGAAGCGGCCACCGAAGTGGCAGGGCAGGTAGCGCGATGCCGTCCGAAGCGGATTCGGCCGGTGCGGCCCGAACCGGCGTGAAACGCATCGCGGTCATCGGCGGCGGGCCCGGCGGGCTCTACGCCGCGGCCCTGCTCAAGCGGCTCGACCCGGCACGCGAGATCACCGTCTGGGAGCGCAACGCACCCGAGGACACCTTCGGCTTCGGCGTCGTCCTCTCCGACGAGACCCTCGGCGGCATCGAGCACGCCGACCCCGTCGTGTACCGGGCGCTCCAGGACGAATTCGTGCGGTGGGACGACATCGACATCGTCCACCGGGGCGTCACCCAGACGTCCGGCGGCCACGGCTTCGCCGCGCTGGGCAGACGCAGGCTGCTGCGGATCCTGCACGACCGTTGCGACTCCCTCGGCGTACGCCTCCGCTTCTGCACCGAGGCGCCGTCGGCCGCCGAGCTGGCCGCCACCCACGACCTGGTGATCGCCGCCGACGGGGTGCACAGCCTCACCCGCACCGCCCACGCCGACACCTTCGGCCCCCGCCTCACCACCCACCGCTGCCGCTACATCTGGCTCGCCGCCGACTTCGCCCTCGACGCCTTCCGCTTCGAGACCGCCGAGACCGCGTACGGGGTGATGCAGCTCCACGGCTACCCCTTCTCGGCCGACGCCTCCACCGTCATCGTCGAGATGCGCGAGGAGGTCTGGCGGGCCGCCGGGTTCGACAGCTGCACGATCGAGCACTCCACGCTGCGGTGCGCCAAGATATTCACCGAGGCGCTCGGCGGCCGGACGCTGCGCTCCAACAACTCCTCCTGGCTCACCTTCCGCACCGTCGTCAACGCCCACTGGTCGCACGGCAACACGGTCCTCATCGGCGACGCCGCCCACACCGCGCACTTCTCCATCGGCTCCGGCACCAAACTCGCCGTCGAGGATGCCCTCGCCCTCGCCGCCTGCATCGAGGAACAGCCCGACCTGCCGCGCGCACTGTCCGCGTACGAGGCCGAGCGCCGGCCGGTCGTCGAATCGACCCAGCGGGCCGCCGCGGCCAGCCTGCGCTGGTTCGAGGAGCTCGGTACCTACGTCGACCAGCCGCCCCGCCAGTTCGCCTTCAACCTCCTCACCCGCAGCCGCCGCGTCACCCACGACAATCTGCGGCTGCGCGACGCCTCCTTCACCGCCGCCATCGAGGAGGAGTTCGGCTGCGCGGCGGGCATCCCGCCGATGTTCACCCCGCTGCGGCTGCGCGGCCTCGAACTCCGCAACCGCGTCGTCGTGTCACCCATGGACATGTACTCGGCCGTCGACGGCGTCCCCGGCGACTTCCACCTCGTCCACCTGGGCGCACGCGCGCTCGGCGGCGCCGGTCTCGTCATGACGGAGATGGTCTGCGTCAGCGCCGAGGGCCGCATCACCCCCGGCTGCACCGGCCTCTACACCCCCGAACAGGCCACCGCCTGGACCCGTATCACCGACTTCGTCCACGCGAGCGCACCCGGTACGGCCATCGGTGTGCAGCTCGGCCACTCCGGGCGCAAGGGCTCCACCAGACTGATGTGGGAAGGCATCGACCAGCCCCTCGACCACGGCAACTGGCCGCTCACCGCCGCCTCCCCGATCCCGTACGCGGACGGCGTCAGCCAGGTCCCGCACGCCCTGGACCGGGCCGGACTCGACGCCGTGCGCGAGCAGTTCGCCTCGGCGGCCCGGCGCGCCGACCACTGCGGCTTCGACCTGCTCGAACTCCACTGCGCCCACGGCTACCTGCTCTCCGGCTTCCTCTCCCCGCTCACCAACCACCGCACCGACGAGTACGGCGGACCACTGCGCAACCGGCTCCGCTTCCCCCTCGAAGTCTTCGACGCGATCCGCGCCGACTGGCCCGACGACCGGCCCATGACCGTCCGGATCTCCGCCACGGACTGGGCCGAGGGCGGCACCACGGCCGAGGACGCCGTCGAGATCGCCCGCGCCTTCGTAGCCCACGGGGCCGACGCCATCGACGTCTCCACCGGCCAGGTCGTGCCCGGCGAGCGCCCCGAGTACGGCCGCTCGTACCAGACCCCGTACGCGGACCGGATCCGCAACACCCTGTGCGTGCCCGTCATCGCGGTCGGTGCGATCTCCTCCTGGGACGATGTCAACTCCCTGCTGCTCGCGGGCCGGGCCGACCTCTGCGCCCTGGCCCGCCCCCACCTCCACGACCCGCACTGGACGTTGCACGCGGCGGCCGAGCAGGGTTACGGCGGACCGGGCGCGCCCTGGCCGCTCCCGTACCGCGCGGGCAGCCGCACTCCGCCGACCGGGCGCACGGACGCACCGAAGCCGCGGCTCACCCTGGGATGACGGGCAGGCACTCGTGGCACAGACACCGGTCCGGGTGCGGGGCCCCGTGATGGGCATGCCGCTCTTCGCGGGCGACCCGCTCCAGCAGGGCGGCCAGCGCCTCGGCCTCCTCCCGGGTGGCGGAACCCCGGCCGGCGCACCGGTTCAGCACGGCCGGGACGTACACCAACTGTGCCCGGAAGGTGTGCAGATGACGGGTCCCCGTATCGATGGTGATCCAGTGACCGGTGTGCCGCCCGTGTCCCACCGTGGTCAGTTGCTGGTGCCCCATCCCCGGGTAGGTGTCGACGACGTACACCTTCGCCCCGCCCCGGTACGCCTTCGTGCCGGGACGGAGCTCCTGGCCGAGGTCCCCGTACCGCCGCCACAGCACCACATTCGCGGCGATCAGCCACGCGGGTTCCGGCGGTCCGCTCATCGCTGCGCCGCGCTGATGAGCAGCCGGTCCGAGACCGGCCGGTAGCCGATGCGCCGGTACACGCCGTTGCTGGTGGGGTTCGCGAGGTCGGTGAAGAGCAGCACCTCCCGCGCGCCGGCCTTCCTGGCCGTCCGGCTGATCTCTGCCGTCACCGCGGCCGCGTACCCCCGGCCTCGGTGCTCCGGCGGAGTGTAGACCGCCGTGACCCGGACCGTGCCCGCGATCCGTGGCGAGATCCCCGCCATCGACACCGGGACACCGCCGTCCTCCCAGAGCGTGAGTCCGCCGGACGCCGTGCGCTCGTCCACCTGCCGCTCGGCGAGGGCGCCGGACTGACCGACCTGCTCGGCGAAGGCGAGATACCAGCGCACCAGCAGCTCCCGGTCGGCGGTGGTGGCGGCCCTGGGCCGTCCCGAGGGGGCGGGGGAGGGCGGGACCAGCGTTGCCAGCCGGTAGAGCCGCTGCTCCTGGTCGACCCGGTGACCGGGCCAGCCGGCGGCGAGCACCTCGGCGGTGGCCCGGTCCGCGTTGATCCGGGTCAGAGGGAGTGCGGCGGCCAGCGGACCGACCGCCTCCGGGGCGACGGATCCCAGCACCGGCGGAAACGGCGGGGTCTGCACCAGCGTGCCCGCGACCTCGCCGTCCGCCCCGCGCCACCAGCCGAGCAACGGGGCGGCGTCACCGTAGGCGTGCGGGCCGCGCCGCCGCAGGGTCTCGGTGACCGTCAGGATCAGGGTGTTCTCGGCGGGCCTGGCGGCCAGCGAGGCGCCGGCCGCGTCGAGAAAGGCGTTGACGTCATCGGTGAAGGTCCAGGTCATGCCTCATCCTGCCGGGTGTGCGTGGAGCGAGGCACTCGTATTTCCGGGTCAGTCGTCCCGCAGCCGGAAACGCTGGAGCTTGCCGGTGGCGGTACGGGGGAGCGCGGGCAGGAACTCGATGACGCGCGGGCACTTGTGCGGGGCCAGCTCGCTCTTCATGTGCGCGCGCAGCTCGTCGGCGGCCGTCTCCGCGCCCTCGCGCAGCACCACGTACGCCACCACGATCTGGCCGCGCAGCTCGTCCGCCCGGCCCACCACGGCCGCCTCGGCCACCGAGGGGTGGTGCAGCAGGGCGTCCTCCACCTCGGGGCCCGCGATGTTGTAGCCGGAGGAGATGATCATGTCGTCGGCACGGGCCACGTACCGGAAGTAGCCGTCCGCGTCCCGCACATAGGTGTCCCCGGTGAGGTTCCAGCCGTGCGCCACATAGTCCCGCTGGCGCTCGTCGGCGAGATAGCGGCAGCCGACCGGGCCGCGTACCGCGAGCAGTCCGGGCTCCCCGTCCGGCACCGGCCGGCCCTCGCGGTCCAGCACCCGGGCCTGCCAGCCGGGCACGGGGACTCCGGTGGTGCCGGGGCGGATCGCGTCGTCGGCGGCCGAGATGAAGATGTGCAGCAGCTCGGTGGCGCCGATGCCGTTGATGATGCGCAGCCCCGTCCGCTCCTGCCATGACCGCCAGGTGGCGAGCGGAAGGTTCTCCCCGGCCGAGACACAGCGCCGCAGCGCGCTCAGATCGTGGTGGTCGATGTGGTCGAGCATCACGCGGTAGGCGGTCGGCGCGGTGAAGAGCACCGAGACGCGGTGCTCGGCGAGCGCGGGCAGCAACTGCGCCGGGCCGGACTGTTCGAGCAGCAGGGCACTGGCGCCGGCCCGCAGCGGGAAGACCACCAGACCGCCGAGCCCGAAGGTGAAGCCGAGCGGTGGACTGCCCGCGAACACGTCGTCGGCAGTGGGCCGGAGCACCTGGGCGGAGAAGGTGTCGGCGATGGCGAGCACATCCCGGTGGAAGTGCATGCAGCCCTTGGGGCGTCCGGTGGTGCCCGAGGTGAACGCGATCAGCGCGACATCGTCCGCCGCCGTGTCCACGGCCCGGTACGGCCCGGTCCTGGCCTCGGCCAGGCGCAGCAGATCGTCCGGGGCGTCACCTCCGTACGCCGTGATCCGCAGCCCCGGCACCCCGGCCTTCTCCAGGTCGTCGACCGCCCGGACATCGCACAGCGCGTGACTCACCCGGGCGATGGAGCACATGGTGGAGAGTTCGGCGGAGCGCTGCCGGTCCAGCACCGTGACGGCGATCGCGCCGGCCTTCAGCACCGCGAGCCAGCAGGCGGCCAGATGGGGTGTGGTGGGGCCGCGCAACAGGACGCGGTTGCCGGGCACCACCCCCAGATCGAAGGTGAGGACATGGGCGATCCGGTCCACCCGCTCCCGCAGCTCCCCGTAGCTCCAGACCGCGCCGTCAGGGGTGCGGAAGGCGGGGCGGTCGGGGCCTGAGCGGTCGGTCGTACGGTCCAGCAGTTCCGCCGCGCAGTTGAGGCGGTCCGGATAGCGCAGTTCGGGAAGGTCGAAGAGCAGCTGTGGCCACTCGTCCTGGGGTGGCAGATGCTCCCTGGCGAAGGTGTCGAGGTGCGCTGAGGTCTTCGGGTCCATGACGGATCGCCCCCTTGTCGCCTCTGGAGCGTATCGTTTGGGTGACGGTAGTCAACGGTCCGCGATAGAGCGGGCGGACGGGAATTCGGGCGGACGGTGGGCGAGCACGGGAACGGACGGGAGGGCAGGCAGGAACACGGACGGGAAAACGGGCACGAGAGACCGAGAAGACGAGACGCGACACAAGAGAGGCGCCCGTATGACGGCATTCTCGCTCGATCCGGCACAGACCGCCTGGTGTGAAGAGCTAAGAACCCTCGCCGAGCGGCAACTGCGTCCCCTCGCCGAGAAGGGCGACCACGGCCATGTCAACCGCCCCCTGATCGCCGCACTCGGCGAGTCGGGCCTGCTCGACCGGCTGCTGAGCTCCGGCGCCCTCGACCTCTGCCTGCTCCGCGAGGCCCTGGCCCGCGGTTGCACGGAGGCCGAGACCGCGCTGGCCCTCCAGGGCCTCGGCACCCACCCGCTGGTCCGCTCGGGCACCCCGGCCCAGCGCGAACGCTGGCTCCCCGAGGTGCGGGCCGGCCGCGCCGTCGCCGCGTTCGCACTCAGCGAACCGGGCGCGGGCTCCGACGCGGCGGCCCTCGCCCTGAGTGCCGAACCCGCCCCCGGCGGCTGGCGACTGACCGGCGAGAAGTGCTGGATCTCCAACGCGCCGGAGGCCGACTTCTACACCGTGTTCGCTCGCACCACCCAGGACGCCGGCTCCCGCGGCGTCACCGCGTTCCTGGTCCCCGCCGACCGCCCCGGGCTGACCGGCACCGCCCTCGACATGCTCTCGCCGCACCCCATCGGGGCCCTGGCCTTCGACGGTGTCCCGGTCACCCCCGACGACGTCCTCGGCGAACCGGACCGCGGCTTCCGGGTCGCCATGGACACCCTCAACCTGTTCCGCCCCAGCGTCGGCGCGTTCGCCGTCGGCATGGCCCGCGCGGCCCTGGACGCCACCGTGGAGCACACCGCCCACCGCACCGCGTTCGGCGGCCCGCTGAAGGACCTTCAGGCCGTCTCCCACCAGGTCGCCGAGATGGCCACCCGGACCGAGGCCGCCCGGCTCCTGGTGTACGCGGCGGCCGCCGCGTACGACGCGGGGGAGTCCGGCGTACCGCGCCGGGCCGCCATGGCGAAGCTGTACGCCACCGAGACCGCGCAGTACGTCGTCGACACCGCCGTCCAACTGCACGGCGCCCGCGCCCTGCGCCGCGGCCACCTCCTCGAACACCTCTACCGGGAGGTCCGCGCGCCACGGATCTACGAGGGCGCCAGCGAGGTCCAGCGCACGATCATCGCCAAGGAGCTGTACGCGAGCCGGGAGGCGTCCGCATGAGTCCGGTCCACCGGATCAACCCCACCGAGCTGTCACCGCCCACCGGCTTCTCGCACGCCGTCACGGTCACCGGCAGCCAACTGGTCTTCCTGGCCGGGCAGACCGCCCTCGACGAGGGCGGCAAGATCGTCGGTGACGGCCTGCCCGAGCAGTTCGCGACGGCGCTCACCAATCTGCTCACCGCGCTGCGCGCGGCGGGCGGTGCCCCGGCGGACCTCGCCCGGGTCACCGTGTACGCCACCGATGTGGCCGACTACCGCGAACGGGCCGCGGAACTGGGCCGGATCTGGAGACGGCTGGCGGGCCGCGACTACCCGGCGATGGCGGTCATCGGTGTGGCCAGGCTCTGGGACGAGCAGGCCCTGGTGGAGATCGACGGGGTGGCGGTACTGCCGTGAACGCACCGTACGGGCCCGGAGACCCGGGCCCGTACGGCAACCGGCGCGTCAGCGCGCGGTCGCGTGGATCAGTACGGCTTCACCAGTACGTGCGCGGCGCCCGGAATGCCGACCTTCAGCAGCTCATCCTCCTCGGGCGTCGTCTCGCTGCCCGTCTCCTGCTTGAGCACCGCGCGCGACATGGCCTGCACCCACATGGCCCGGGGGCGGCGGCGCGCCTCCCACGCGTCGAGGGCCGCGGCCACGTCGGTTCCGGCGTCCAGCGACTCGGCGAGCACCAGCGCGTCCTCCACGGCCATCGCCGCGCCCTGCGCGATGTGCGGGGTGGAGGCGTGCGCGGCGTCACCGGCCAGGACGACCCGGCCGACGTGCCACGGCTCCTCGACCGTCACCTGGGAGATCCGCGAGTACACCACCGAGGCCGGGTCGGTGACGGTGGCGAGCGCCTCGGCGACCGGTCCGGAGAACATCGCCAGCCGCTCCGTGAGCTGCTCGTGGGCCCGCTCCGGGTCCGGCCGGAAGTCCCCGGACTCCGCGAACACCGCACCCAGGTACATCAGTTCGTCGGTGATCGGGGTGAGCAGCGCCTTGGCGTCCTTGCCCGCGGTGCCCATCACCACACCCCGCACCCGGGGCTGCCGGGGGACCGTCACCCGCCAGTTCGCGAAGCCGGTGTACTCCGGGGCGTAGCGGTCCCCGTAGAGCCGGGTGCGCAGCGGCGAACCGATGCCGTCGAAGCCGACCACCAGGTCCCAGCGGCCCGAGGAGCCGTCGGACAGCGTGACGTCCACCCCGGAGCCGTCGTCGGTGAGCTCGGTGATGGTGGAGCCGAAGCGGATCTCCGCACCCGCGGCGACGGCGGCGGAGTTCAGTACCCGGGCCAGAGCGGGGCGCGGGATGCCGTTGTTGGAGGGGGCGTCGCCCATCCGCGGCTGGGGTATCTCGGCGAGCGTGTTGCCGGCCGGGTCGGCGATGGTCAGGATCTCCCACTCGAAGCCCGCCTCCAGGCAGTCGTCGAGCACCCCGATCTCGCGCATGACATGGAGGGCGTTGGACGGCTGGATGATGCCGACGCCGAGCGCGTCCAGCTCGTCCCGGAGCTCGGCGACCTCCACGGTGTGGCCACGCCGGGCCAGTGCGGTGGCGAGGGTGAGCCCGCCGATGCCGCCGCCGTGAATCAGGACGCGCAGGGGTGTTGCCATCTCAGGTGTCTCCAGAGCGAGAAGGGTACGGAGCCTTACGAGGAAGGGAACGGTCAGCCGGCCGCGACGGGCAGGCTCATCAGGTGGTCCACCAGGGCCAGCAGCACGTCCCGGCCGAACGGCCGCTCGCGTACGTCGCCGATCAGCAGCGGTACATGCGGGTCGAGGTCGAGAGCGGCCCGGATCTCGTCCGGTGTGCGGGTGTTGTGGCCGTGGAAGCAGTTGATCGCGACCACGAACGGGATGTCCCGGCTCTCGTAGAAGTCGATCGAGGCGAAGCTCGTCTCCAGCCTGCGGGTGTCGGCGATCACCACCCCGCCGAGCGCCCCGTTGACCAGGTCGTTCCACATGAACCAGAAGCGTTCCTGGCCGGGGGTGCCGAAGAGGTAGACCACCAGCTCGGAACTGACCGTGATGCGGCCGAAGTCCAGTGCCACGGTGGTGGTGTCCTTCTGGCCGACACCTGCCAGGTCGTCGACACCGATGCTGGCCTTGGTGAGGTACTCCTCGGTGCGCAGCGGTGTGACCTCGCTGACCGCGCCCACCATGGTGGTCTTGCCGACGCCGAAACCTCCGGCGATAAGTATCTTGACGGCGGCGGGGGCCGCCTGACTGCTTGTCATCTTGGTTCAGAGTCTCCGGAGTCCGTCACGAACGGCGGCCAGCAGGCCCATGTCGGCCCCGCCCGCCGCCCGCGCCACCGAGAGCGGGGCGCGGGCCAGCAGCAGGCCCTGGGCGACGAGGTCGGCCAGCAGGATCTTGGTCACCGACACCGGGAGGCCGAGGCCGGAGGCGACTTCGGCGACCGCGGCCGGGCGGCGGCAGCGCTCCAGGATCAGCCGGTGCTCCGGCTGGAGCCTCCCCGGCCGCAGCGGCGCACCGTGCTCGTCCCGGGGGTCCTGGGTGGTGGTGAGTACGGTGATGAGGCTGAAGTCGTCCCGCTCGGGAGCGGTCCGGCCCCGGGTGATGGTGTACGGGCGCACCATCGTGCCCGCCCCGTCCTCCTCGGCCTCGTCCTCCCAATACGGGGTCACGCGCGCTGCCCGTCCCCGGTACCGAAGGCGTCGAACTCACCGCGGGCCGGCGTGCTGAGCTTCTTGCCGACCTGCTGCACCAGGTTGTGCATGGCGAGCGACATGATCTCGGCGTCCACCTCCTGGGAGGCGATCACGGCCAGGTGGGTGCCCTGGGCGGCCGCGATGATGAAGAGCCAGAGGTCGTTCAGCTCGACGATCACCTGGTGCACGCCGCCGCCGTCGAAGAGCTGGCCGACGCCGCGGGCCAGGCTCTGCTGGCCGGTGCAGATGGCGGCCAGCCGCTCGGCGTCGGCGCGGTCGATGGTGCGCGAGTGGCTCACCACGAGTCCGTCGTCGGACAGCAGGACGGCGTTCCGGGTCTCGGCCACGGAGTCCACCAGGCCGTCGAGCAGCCAGTCGAGATCCTGGTGGGTGGCGGTTGTGCGTGTCATGGCCGTTCTTCTCTCGTGGGGAGCGGGATGGCTGGCGGGGCAGGCTGCTTCGGCGCCTCGTCGGTCGCGCGGGCGGCCCGGGACCGGCGCTGGAACGCCCCGATCGCG
>NZ_JBEXPH010000139.1:0-23118 GCF_040611955.1 Streptomyces sp. NPDC006510
GCCACATCACCGCCCCGCCGTCCGACGAGGGCGGGCTGGGCCCGGTCCGGTGGCTGCGCCCTCCGGTGCTGGACACGGCGGCCGCGCCGCCGCAGGCGCGGCTGCTGCTGGGCACGCTGGCGTACAGCTGCCATCGCGCGCCGCTCCGCGGCTGAGCGCCCGCACCCACCGGTTCCGGAACGCCGAAGAGCCCGACCGCGGCTGAGTCATGCGGTCGGGCTCTTCGGGTGTGGCGCGCGGTGTCAGTCCCCGATCAGGGCGTCCACGAACGCCTCCGGCTCGAACGGAGCCAGATCGTCCGGCCCCTCGCCGAGACCGACCAGCTTCACCGGTACGCCCAGCTCGCGCTGGACGGCGACGACGATGCCGCCCTTGGCGGTGCCGTCCAGCTTGGTGAGCACGATGCCGGTGATGTCCACGACCTCGGCGAACACCCGGGCCTGCACCAGACCGTTCTGCCCGGTCGTGGCGTCGAGGACGAGCAGGACCTCGTCGAGCGGTCCGTGCTTCTCGACGACCCGCTTGACCTTGCCGAGCTCGTCCATCAGCCCGGTCTTCGTGTGCAGCCGTCCGGCGGTGTCGATGAGGACCACATCGGCGCCCTCGGCGATGCCTTCCTTCACCGCGTCGAAGGCGATCGACGCGGGGTCGCCGCCCTCGGGGCCGCGCACGGTGCGGGCGCCGACACGCTCGCCCCAGGTCTGGAGCTGATCGGCGGCGGCCGCCCGGAAGGTGTCGGCCGCGCCGAGCACGACGCTGCGGCCGTCGGCGACCAGTACCCGGGCCAGCTTTCCGGTGGTGGTGGTCTTGCCCGTGCCGTTGACGCCGACGACCATCACGACGCCGGGGGTGTCGAGGCCGCTCTCCGTCTTGACCGCACGGTCGAAGTCGGTGCCGAGCAGGTTGAGGAGTTCCTCGCGCAGCAGCGCGCGAAGCCCTTCGGGGGTACGGGTGCCGAGCACGCGGACGCGCTCGCGGAGCCGCTCCACGAGTTCCTGGGTGGGCGCGACGCCGACGTCGGCGGTGAGGAGGGTGTCCTCGATCTCCTCCCAGGTGTCCTCGTCGAGGTTGTCGCGGGAAAGGAGCGTGAGCAGCCCCTTGCCGAGGGTGTTCTGCGAGCGGGCGAGCCGGGCGCGCAGCCGTACCAGACGGCCGGCGGTGGGCTCGGGCACTTCCAGGGCGGGGGCGGCGGGCGCCTCCGGCTCGACGGCCTCGGGGGCCTCCTCGGCGGGAGCCTCGGCCGCGGGGGGACCGACCTCCTCGATGGTGCGGCGCGGTTCCTCGCGCGGCGTCTCGGCTTCCTCGCCGACATGGGGCTCGGCGGGAGGAGTGATGGTCGGCGTGCTCGACGGCGCCGGGGGCAGCTGCTTCTTCTTGCGGCTGCTGACCACGAGCCCGCTGATCACGCCGACCGCGACCAGGGCGATGACTACAGCAAGGATGACGAATTCCATAACCCACCCAGTATCAGTCACGTCCGCCCGAGGGGACCGCCCCGAAGGATCCCCCGAGTATCCCCTTGGCTGCAATGCACCTTTTGGGGGTAAAGGTACGATCCTGCCTGTGGAGACCCGCGGCCTGGAGCCCGTCCCCGACAACGAGCGCACCGGCCGGGTCCGGACCCTCTTCCCCACCTGGGCCGGCGCGAACCTGACCGTGCTCCTGCTCACCGTCGGCGCGGGGCTCGTCGTCTTCAACGGGCTGAATCTCTGGCAGGTGCTCACGGTCGCGGCCGCGGCTTCGGTCATCGGCTTCGGGCTGGTCGGCCTGATCTCGATCGCGGGCAGGCGGGGCGGGGCCCCCGGGATGGCGCTCTCCCGGGCCGTCTTCGGACAGCGCGGCAATCTGCTGCCGGGCGCCCTGACCTGGGTCGCCCGCTGGGGCTGGGAGGCCGTGAACGCGGTCACCGGCACCTACGCGGTGCTCGCCGTGCTGAATCTGCTCTTCGGCGTCACGGGCAGTCACCGGCTGACCCTGGTGACCCTGCTCGCCTTCGTGGGGTGCAGCTGTCTGGTGTCGGGGCTGGGCCTGGGGGCGCTGCGGGTGTGCTGCACCTGGTCGTCGTACTTCTTCGGCGGGGTCAGCGTGCTCGTACTGGTCCATCTGATCGGCGCGACCGACTGGCGGGACGTGCTGGGCAGGCCCGCCGGACCGGCGACGATGATGGTCGCCGGGGTCGGCACCCTGGCGGCGGGCGGTATCAGCTGGGCGCCGTCGGGCCCCGACTTCGCCCGCTATCTGCCGCGCACGGCGTCCGGCCTGGCGATGGTCGGGGCGGTCGCGGGCGGCGCCGGGATCGTCTTTCTGCCGATGGTGCTGATGGGGGCCGTGATGGCGGTCACCGAGCCGGGCCTGGCCGTGACCCGCGACCCGGTCGCGCTCATCGGCCCCTTGCTGCCCGACTGGCTCTCGGTGCCGTATCTGCTGTTCGCCGTGGTCGGTATGGTGCTGATCAACGCGATGTCACTGTATTCGGCCGGTTTCACCGCACAAACGCTGGGATTCGCGGTCCCCCGCACCTGGGCGGTCGGCATGAATGCCGCCATCAGCCTTTTTCTGGGCGCATCGCTGATGCTCACGACCGCGGGTTTCCTGGATTCCTTCATCTCCTTCCTGACGCTTCTCGCCGTGACGTTCTCCGCATGGATCGGGGTCTTCGGCGTGGATCTGCTGCGGGGCCGTACATACGATCCGGTGGCACTTCTGGACACCACACCCGCCAGTGCCTACTGGTACACGGGAGGCTTCGCCGTGCCGGCCGTGGCCGCCTGGGCCGCGGGTCTGGTGACGGGCCTGCTCTTCACCGGCGTGCGGTGGTTCACCGGACCGCTCGCCACCACCTGGGTCGGGCGTCAGGGACTGGGCTGGGCGGCCACGATCACCGTCTCCGCCGCCCTGTACGCGGTCCTGCCGCGTTCCGCCGACCGGGCCGGGGGGAAGGGCGGCGAGCCCGGCGGCGACACACCCCTACACTTCTGACGCTACGTCAGCTACTGTCCCGGCTCGCCGAGCCCGCCCGACGATGGGGACAAGAGTCATGGCCTTCACAGTGGTCCGGTTCAATCTCGTCGATCCCGACGCCACTCCCGAGTCGCTCTCGGCCCGCTACCGCGCCGCGCTGGAGATGACCGCGTACGCCGACGGGCACGGCATCGACACCGTGCAGACCGAGGAGCACCACGGCGCCGCCAACTCCTGGCTGCCCTCCCCCTTCGTCTTCGCGGGCTCGGTCTTCGGTGCCACCCGCCGGATCGCGGTCACCGTCTCGGCGGTCATCGGCCCGCTGCACGACCCGCTGCGGCTGGCCGAGGACATCGCGGTCCTGGACCTGCTGAGCGCCGGCCGGCTGGTCACGGTGGCGGGGATCGGCTACCGGCCCGAGGAGTACGAGCAGGCGGGTGTCGAATGGGGCAGGCGCGGCAGGCTCCAGGACGAGCTCCTGGAGACGCTGCTGCTGGCGTGGACCGGGGAGCCGTTCCCGTACCGGGGCCGTACGGTCCGGGTCACGCCGCGCCCGTACACCCAGCCGCACCCGCTGCTGCTGGTGGGCGGCAGTTCGCGGGCGGCGGCGCGGCGGGCGGCCCGGTTCGGGCTGCCGTTCTTCCCGAGCGCGCATCTGCCGGAGCTGGAGGCGTACTACCAGGAGCGGCGCGCCGAGTTCGGGACGGACGGCTTCTGCATGATGCCCGCCGCCGAGACACCACTGCTGCATGTCTCCGAGGACCCGGACCGGACCTGGGCACGGTACGGCGAGCACTTCCTGCACGAGGCACGCACATACGCCTCCTGGCAGTCGAAGGACATCCGCTCCGCCGTGCGTTCGGCGGCGACGACGGTGGCGGAGCTGCGGGCCGAGGGGGTCTACCGGGTCGTCACCCCCGACGAGTGCGCCGCGGCGGCCGCGGAGCTGGACAGCCTGGTGCTGCATCCGCTGTGCGGCGGGATGCCGGTCGAGGAGGGGTGGCGCAGCCTGCGGCTGTTCTGCGAGACGGTCGGACACTGACCCGTACCGGCAGGGAGAACGCCCCGGCCCGCGGGTGCGGGCCGGGGCGTTCCATGACAGAGGAGCGGGGCAGCGGGGATCAGCCCATCTCCTCCAACGCCTTGCCCTTGGTCTCCTTCACGAACTTGAGCACGAAGGGGATCGAGAGCGTGGCGAAGCATGCGTAGATGATGTACGTGCCCGACAGGTTCCAGTCGGACAGGCTCGGGAAGCTCGCGGTGATCGCCCAGTTGGCGATCCACTGCGCGGACGCCGCGACGCCGAGCGCGGCGGCGCGGATCTTGTTGGGGAACATCTCGCCGAGGAAGACCCAGACGACGACACCCCACGACAGGGCGAAGAAGAGCACGAACACATGGGCCGCGACGAGTGCCACGGCGCCCTGGGTGCTGGGCAGTTTGCCGTCCACCAGGTCGGCGGAGAAGGCCCAGGCCTCGAAGGCGAGGGCGATGGCCATGCCGGTGGAGCCCGCCAGTGCGAGCGGCTTGCGGCCCACCCGGTCCACGAGGACCATCGCGATGACGGTACCGATGATGTTGATGATGGACGTGGTGAACGAGTAGAAGAAGGAGTCGGTCGGGTCGATGCCGACGGACTGCCAGAGCGTCGCGGAGTAGTAGAACGCCACGTTGATGCCGACGAGTTGCTGGAAGACCGACAGGCCGATACCGACCCAGACGATCGGCAGGAAGCCGAAGCGGCTGCCGAGCAGGTCCTTGAAGCTGGACTTGTGCTCGCGGTGCATGGCGGTCTCGATCTCGGCCACCCTGGCATCGAGGTCGACGTTCTTGCCCTCGACCTCCTCAAGGATCTTCCGGGCCCGGTCCTTCTTGCCGATCGAGATCAGGAACCGCGGCGACTCGGGGATCGCGAGCGACAGGAGTCCGTACAGGGCGGCCGGGACGACCATGACGCCGAGCATCCACTGCCAGGCTTCGAGGCCGCCGATCCTGCCGCGCTGCTCGCCGTCGGCGAGTTGCAGGATGCCGTAGTTGACCAGCTGGGAGATGGCGATGCCGACGACGATCGCCGCCTGCTGGAAGGAGCCGAGCCGGCCGCGGTAGGCGGGCGGCGAGACCTCCGCGATGTATGCCGGGCCGATCACCGAGGCCATACCGATGGCGAAGCCGCCGATGATGCGCCACATCGCCAGGTCCCAGAGCGCGAACGGGAGCGCGGAGCCGACGGCGCTGATGGTGAAGAGCACGGAGGCGATCTGCATGCAGCGGATGCGGCCGATGCGGTCGGCGATGCGCCCCGCGGTGGCCCCGCCGATCGCACAGCCGATCAGGGCGATGGCGATGACCTGGGCGAGCGTTCCCGAGCCGATGTCATAGCGGCTGCGGATCGCCTCGACGGCGCCGTTGATGACGGAGCTGTCGTAACCGAACAGAAAGCCGCCCATCGCGGCGGCCGCGGTGATGAAGATGACATGGCCGAGGTGGTCCGGGTGGGCCGCCCGGGCTCCGGACGCCGGTCCCTGCGATGTGCTGGTCACATGAACTCCTGATGCCTGGCCGCGTCGTCAGGTGTGGGGGTGAACTCCTCCAAGTGGCGCATAACTTCTCGACTGCCACCACTTGAAGGTAAAAACGACGTTGCAGAGACTATTCGTTCAAGTTCCGAAGTCAATATTGCGATCTTGCGTACATCTACCCAGAAACGTCCAAAAGGTACGTTGAAGTGTTGAAGATTGAGTAAAGGCTCAGCGCAGGCGCTGGCTGATGACCTTCGAAACGCCGTCACCCTGCATCGAGACGCCGTACAGCGCGTCGGCGACCTCCATCGTCCGCTTCTGGTGCGTGATGACGATGAGCTGCGAGCTCTCCTGGAGCTCCTCCATGATCCGGATCAGCCGCTGGAGATTGGTGTCGTCGAGCGCCGCCTCGACCTCGTCCATCACATAGAACGGGCTCGGCCGGGCCTTGAAGATGGAGACCAGCAACGCCACCGCCGTGAGCGAGCGTTCACCGCCGGACAGCAGCGAGAGCCGCTTCACCTTCTTGCCGGGCGGCCTCGCCTCGACGTCCACACCGGTCGCGAGCATGTTGTCCGGGTCGGTCAGGATGAGCCGGCCCTCGCCACCCGGGAAGAGCCGCGAGAAAACGCCCTCGAACTCGCGGGCCGTGTCCCGGTACGCCTCCGTGAACACCTGCTCGACCCGCTCGTCGACCTCCTTGATGACCTGTATCAGATCGGCCCGGGTCTTCTTCAGGTCTTCGAGCTGCTCGGAGAGGAACTTGTGCCGCTCCTCCAGCGCCGAGAACTCCTCCAGGGCGAGCGGATTCACCTTCCCGAGTTGCTGATACGCCCGTTCGGCCGACTTCAGCCGCTTCTCCTGCTCGGCCCTGACGAACGGCTTCGGCTGGTTGCGCGGATGCTCCGGGTCCTCCGGCAGCTCCTCGCCCTCCGCGGTCGGTGACGGCGGTACGAGCTGGTCGGGGCCGTACTCGGCGGCCAGGCCGGCCGGCTCGACGCCCAGCTCCTCCAGCGCCTTCGCCTCCAGCTGCTCTATCCGCAGCCGCTTCTCCGCACCGAGCACCTCGCCGCGGTGGACGGAGTCGGTGAGCTTGTCCAGCTCGCCCTTGAGGTCACGGCCCCGGCCGCGCTCGGCCGCCAGGTCCCGCTCCCGCTCCGCCTTCGCCGCCTCGGCCACGACCCGCTCCTGCTCGGCCCGTACGACGGACACCTCGACGTGCGCGAGCAGCTGACGGGCACCGGACGCGACGGCGGAGGCCACCGCCGCCTCGTGCCGCAGCCGGGCCCGGCGCCGCTCGGCGCGGGCGCGGGCCTCCCGTTCGGCGCGGGCGCCCCGGTCGAGGGAGTCCGCGCGGCCGGCCAGCGCCTTGACCCGCTCCTCGTGGGTACGCACCTGGAGGCGGGCCTCCATCTCGGTCTGGCGGGCGTTGGCACCGTCGGCGGCGAGCCGGTCCCGTACGGAGGTGTCCGGCTCCTCCTCCACCGGCATCTCCTCGGCGACGAGCAGCCGCTCGGCCAGCTCCTCGGCCTCCTCGGTCGCCCGCTCCAGGGCCTCCTGGGCACGGGCGGCCGACGCGGTCATCCGCTCTGCCTCGCCCGCCGCGCCACGGGCCTGCCCGGCCAGCCGTCCCAGCTGCTGGGACACCCCGGACTTCTCCCGCTCGGCGGCCCTGCGCCGCTCCCCGAGCTCCTCGACCAGCCCGGCCCCGGCTTTGCGCCGCTCCCCCTCGATCCGCTGCGCCTCGGTCAACTCGGCGCACCGCACGGCCAGTTCCTCCAGCTGGGCGGCGGCCTCGTCGACCGAAGCCTGCACTTCGAGGAGGCTCGGCGCCCCGGCGGAACCGCCGTGCGCGAAGTGGGCCGCGAGGATGTCCCCCTCGGCGGTCACGGCCGTCAGCTCCGGATGTACGGCGACGAGGTCCTCGGCGTCCTCCAGGGTGCCGACGACCACCATGTCCCGCACCAGCCTGCGTACGGCACCCATCAGTTCGACGGGCCCGCGGACGAGGTCGGCCACTGCGGGCGCCCCTTCGGCGGGCCCCCCGCCCACGGCGACGGCCGCGACCTGAGCGGACGCCAGCGGCCCGTCCGCCTCACCCGGCCCCTGCACCTGTCCCGGCACATGCACGGCAGCAGACGCATCGGCATCGCTGGCATCACCAGCACCACCGGCATCGCTGGCGCCACGAGCACCACCCGCATCGGCACCACCGGCATCGCCAGCACCACCAGCATCGCTGGCACCACCGACACCGGGTGCACCACCAGCATCCCCAGCACCCCCAGCACCACCGCCCCCAGAGGCACCCCCCTGATCAGGGTCTCCGGCGCGCACCCCGCCCAGCAGCAGCGCGGCCCGTCCCGCGTCCTGCTTGCGCAGCAGCCGGATCGCCTCCGCCGCCGTGGCCGGGTCCGTCACCGCGACCGCGTCCGCCGCCGCGCCCAGTGCCGCCGCCACCGCCACCTCGTGCCCCGGCGCCACCGTCAGGAGTTCCGCGGCCGGACCCAGCAGGCCCGACAGCGGGTCCTGCGCTCCGAGCAGCGCGCCCGTGCCGTCCTTGCGACGCAACCCGAGGGCCAGTGCCTCATGGCGGGCCGCGACCGCCGCCCGCTTCCGTTCCGCGGCGGTGGCCGCCTCCCGGGCCGCGGAGAGCGCCGCCTCCGCCTCGGCGAGTTCCCGCTTGGCGGCATCGTGCTGCTCGCCGAGCTCCTGATCACCGGCGTCCAGGCCCTCGACCTCGGCCTTGAGCTGTTCGTACTCCTCCTGGGCGGCGACCGCCCGCTGTCGCGCCTCGTCCCGGGAGGCGGCCAGCCGGTCGATCTCGGCCTGCGCCGAACCGGCCCGGCCGCGGGCCGCGTTGACCTGCCCGTTCAGCCGGGCGAGCCCTTCGCGGCGGTCCGCGATGGCACGGGCGGCGTCCTTGAGCCTGCGCTCCTCGGCCACCAACTCCCGTTCCAGTTCGGCTCGGTGGGCCGCGGTGTCCTCCAGCGCATGCTCCGCGGCCTCCAGTGCGGCCTCCAGCTCCGCCTCCTGCTCACGGATCCGGGCCGCCTCCCGTTCCATGTCCTCGGGGTCGCGACCGCGCCGCTCCTCCTCCCGAGGAGCGGAGGCGCTCTTCACCCGGGCGTCGGCCAGCGAGATCGTGCCGCGCACCCGCTCCGCCAGCTGGGACAGCTCGTACCAGGTCTGCTGGGCCCGCTGGAGCCGCGGCGCCAGCCGTCGTACCTCGTCCTCCAGCTCCGCCTCACGCGCCAGGGCCGCCTTGAGTTCCGCCTCCGCGGCCTCCCGGCGCTGCTTGAGCGCCGCCTCGTCGGCGATCTCGCTGCGCAGCGCCGTGCGCAGCCGCACCAGGTCGTCGGCGAGCAGCCGCAGCTTGGCGTCGCGCAGATCGGCCTGGATGACGGCGGCCCGGCGCGCCACGGCCGCCTGCCGGCCGAGCGGTTTCAGCTGCCGCCGCAGTTCGTCGGTGAGGTCCTGGACGCGGGCGAGGTTGGCCCCCATCGCGTCCAGTTTCCGCAGCGCCTTCTCTTTCCGCTTGCGGTGCTTGAGCACCCCCGCGGCTTCCTCGATGAACGCGCGACGGCCCATCGGATCGGCGTGGAGCACGGAGTCCAGCTGGCCCTGACCGACGATGACATGCATCTCGCGGCCGATGCCGGAGTCCGAGAGGAGTTCCTGGATGTCCAGGAGCCGGCAGGTGTCGCCATTGATCTGGTACTCGCTGCCGCCGTTGCGGAACATGATCCGAGTGATCGTCACTTCGGCGTACTCGATGGGAAGTGCGCCGTCGGAATTGTCGATGGTCAGCGATACTTCGGCCCTGCCGAGCGGCGGCCGCCCGGTGGTGCCGGCGAAGATCACGTCCTCCATCTTGCCGCCGCGCAGGGATTTGGCGCCCTGTTCCCCCATGACCCAGGAGAGCGCGTCCACCACATTGGACTTGCCGGACCCATTGGGGCCGACGACACAGGTGATGCCGGGTTCGAACCGCAGCGTCGTGGCGGAGGCGAACGATTTGAAACCACGCAGGGTCAGGGCCTTGAGGTGCACGCCGCCGGACTCTACCTTTCGCTCTCGGTTTCGCTGATGAAGGTGCAGGGCACATCAGACGGTAAAGGAAGGGCTGTACGCCGGGGGCGGGTCCCGCACAGGTCCGGACGGAAAAGGATCCGGGCGGAAAAGAAAGAAGGGACGCCGAAGCGCCCCTTGTAAATCTTGTGCGTGTTATGTGCGGTGTTGCTGGTGCGGCTGCGCATGGCGGATCAAGGACATGTCACGAAAGTGACAGACCAAGAGCAGTGATCTTCAATGATCCGATGATCCGGCGACGATCCGGGTGATGATCTCGGACGGCTGACGTGTGCGGCCCGACCGGCCCCTGGGGGCCATCGGTCAGGTCAGCGCCGGCTCCGCCTGAGGTACGTCGATGTCGATGCTGTCGAGCAGCGACTCTTGGTGCTGGGCGGCGGCGCTGAGCGCGTCGTTCTCGTCCTGAATCCGTACGAGCTCGGACTCAAGATCCTGGACGCGCTGCTGGAGCCGTCGCATCTCGGCGAGGAGTCGCGGGTCGGAACCGCCGACGTAACCGAGAAGCGCCTTTGCCATGATGGATGGTCCTCCACACTGAGTGACCGACCGATGCGGTGTGGGTCGTGAGGGAATCGCACCCGCGGTGCTCGGCAGTGCTCTGTAGTCACTGCTGTTCTGCTGCCAAACAGCTCTGCCAAACAGCTAAGGTGCGCGGGGATTTCAGCGTCTCACCAAAAAGTTTGACGGTCAACACGATCACACCCTGTAGAGGCGGGCGGTCCGGGGGCGCGCGGCTCGACGATCCTGCGGCGCGACTCTCCTGCGGATCCCTGCGGGGGCGTGGAGATCATCCTTACTGCCGCAGCCTGGCACGGTAACCGAATATTGGCAACCACCCGGACATTCCGCAGGTCATTTCATGTGTACGCAGATGAGCGCCCCGCCCGGTAACCCCTCGCCGCACTTCGAACACGGCCCGAACACGGCCTGCTTCGCACCCCCGGGACGGACCCGGATCAGCGGATCGCGAAGCCCTCGTAACCGCCGCGCGGGGTGTCCCATATCTCAGTGACTCCGTCGACACGGCCGGGTGTGTCGTCCGAGCGCAGCCAGTCCAGCAGGCGGTGGCAATTCTCACGCCGCCCCTCGGCGACGACCTGCACCCTGCCGTCGTCGAGATTGACGGCGAAGCCGGTGAGGCCGCCGATCTCCAGGGCGTTTGCCCTGGTGAACCAGCGGAACCCTACTTGCTGTACTCGGCCGCGTACCCATGCGGTGAGCCGTACGTCTTCGTTCATGCCCGAACGCTAACCGGCCGATCGCCCTCGGGGCACTTCCTGCCGTTGAGCCATGGCGTACAGTCCCGACGCAATGGCCTCACTCGAACGGGTGAGGCATGTTGACGCCGGAAGTGGCGTCCAGGCCGTCGGAAGGGCTCAGTAGATGGGACGCCATCGTCGCTCCGCCGCAGCCCCCGCCGCCGAGGACCGCGCGGTGGCCGGCGCGGGCCGCAGCCGGGGCGGGCACCGCGGGAACCGGTCCGCCGCGCCTGTCCGTACGGGACTGATCGGCGTCTCCGCGGCCCTTGCCGTGGGAGCCGTGGCGGTGGCCTCCGGCCTGGTGCCCGGCGGCGACACCTACACGGTGGGCGGTGGCGCATCCGACCAGGTGCGTTCCGAGGGCGCCCCGGATCTGCTGTCCCAGGGCGGCTCCAGCACCGCTCCGGCCGACCGCGGCACCGCCACGCCGGCCGGCCGTGGCATCGGGCGGGCGGAAGGCCCGACGAAGGCCGAGTCCCCCACCGCGTCCCCCACGTCCCCTTCGAGGACGTCCGGGCCGGCCGAGCGCACGAAGCCGTCCTGGTCTGCGCCGTCGAAGACCGCTTCGGCCGAAGCGGGAAAGAGCACAGCCCCCGCCGCCGAGAAGTCGTCGGCCGCGCCGAGAGCCTCTGCCTCTGCCTCCGCGCCCGCCACCCGCAGCGCCGCGGCCCCGTCCCCGACCGCCGCCTCCGCCCAGTCCGCTGTGCTCGTCCTGGTCAACCAGGAGCGCGCGAAGGTCGGCTGCAGCCCGCTGACCGCCAGTGGCTCGCTCGCCTCGCTCGCCCAGGACTTCAGCGAGGACATGGCCGCCCGCGGCTTCTTCGACCACACGGACCCCGACGGCCGGACCCCGTGGGACCGTGCCTCGAAGGCTGGTGTGCGGGGCCTCGCCGCCGAGAACATAGCCCGCGGTCAGACCGACGCGCAGGCCGTGATGGATTCCTGGATGAACAGCGACGGCCACCGGGCGAACATTCTCAACTGCGACTACAAGACACTGGGCGTCGGTGTGCACTACGGCTCCGGCGGCCCCTGGTGGACCCAGGACTTCGGCTTCTGACGGGCGCCCGGCACTTACCCGGAGAAAGCGCACTCCGGCGGTGAGCGCTGTGCGGGCGTACGCTGCTCGGTATGGACGAGAACACCCGTCTGGACGCGCTCGCCTTCGATGTGTTCTCCAGACAGTGCCCCTCACGCGGCACGCTGGAGCATGTCACCGGTCGCTGGGGCAGTCTGACGCTGGGAGCGCTGTACGAAGGCGGCTTCCGCTTCAACGAACTCCGTCGCCGGGTCGACGGGGTGAGCGAGAAGATGCTCTCCCAGACGCTCCACGCCCTGGAACGGGACGGTCTGGTCCACCGCGAGGCCCAGCCGGCCAATCCGCCCCGCGTCGACTACGAGCTGACGCCCCTGGGCCGGCAGGTGGCCGAGCGGCTGCTCGCGCTGATCGAGCTCGTCGAGGGCCGGATGCCCGAGGTGCTCCTGGCCCGTGACCGCTACGACGAGACACACCCCGCCCCGGCAGCGTCCTAAGGGCTCGCGCGCGGTGGACGCTGGCAGCGCGGGCAGAAGTAGCTGGAGCGGTTCATCCAGGGGCGGCGGCGCATCGCCGTTCCGCAGCGGTGGCAGGGCTCGTCCTCGCGTCCGTAGGCGTCGAGCGAGCGGTCGAAGTAGCCGGACTCGCCGTTCACATTGACGTAGAGGCTGTCGAAGCTGGTGCCGCCCTGGTCGAGCGCCGCGTTCATCACGTCGCGGACATGGCCGAGCAGCTCGGCCGACTTGGGGCGGGTGAGGGTCGCGGTCGGCCGGTCGTAGTGCAGTCTGCTGCGCCAGAGCGCCTCGTCCGCGTAGATGTTGCCGACGCCGCTGATCAGCGACTGGTCGAGCAGGGCCCGCTTGACGGTCGTACGGCGCAGTCGCAGGGCCGCGTGGAAAGCGGCGTCGTCGAACGCCGGGTCCAGCGGGTCGCGGGCGATGTGCGCGATGGTGTCGGGCAGCCCGTCGGGAGTGTTCTCGTGGACCGAGAGCCCGCCGAAGGTCCGCTGGTCGACGAAGCGGAGCTCGGTGCCGAGGGAGTCGTCGAAGCGGATCCGGATGCGCAGGTGCTTCTCGTCCGGTGCGTCCTGCGGCTGTACGAGCAGCTGGCCGCTCATGCCGAGGTGGCCGAGGAGCGAGCCGGCCGCGTCGTCCAACGGCACCCAGAGGTACTTGCCGCGACGCATCGCCGTTCCGAAGCGGGCGCCGCCGAGCTGGGCCGCGAAGTCCGCCCCACCGGCGAGATGGCGGCGGACCGCACGCGGGTGCAGCACCTCTACGTCGTCGACCGTGCGGCCGGTGACCCAGCGTTCGAGACCACGTCGTACGACTTCGACCTCGGGCAGCTCGGGCACGGTGTCGCTCCTGAAGGGATGATCTGAGAAAAGAATACGGTTCCGGGCAGGAAGAACCCCCCGGTGCGCGGGGGCACCGAGGGGTTTTGGGGTTCAGGCCGGAGCGGCGTCCGTGGACGGCGACGGGCCGGCAGGGGTGTCGGCGGCCCCTCCGTCGGCAGCGGCCTTCGCCGCTGCCGCCCGTTCCTCCGCGGCGGCGCTGATCTCGCGCCAGGCGGACTCCGCCGCCTGCTGCTCCGCTTCCTTCTTGCTACGGCCGGTGCCGGTGCCGTACGAGACACCACCGACGCGAGCAGCAGCAGTAAAGGTCTTCTCGTGGTCCGGGCCGGTCTCCGTGACGAGGTACTCGGGAACTCCGAGGCTCTCGCCGGCGGTGAGCTCCTGGAGGCTGGTCTTCCAGTCCAGGCCGGCACCGAGGTTCGAGGACCTGTCGATCAGCGGGTCGAAGAGCCGGTGGACCAGCTCCGAGGCCGCGCTGAGGCCCTGGTCGAGATAGACCGCACCGATCACCGCTTCGAGGGTGTCGGCGAGGATGGACGCCTTGTCCCTGCCGCCCGTGCCCTCTTCACCGCGGCCGAGCCGGATGAAGGAGCCGAGTTCGAGGCCGCGGCCCACTTCCGCAAGCGCACGCGAGTTGACCACCGCGGCCCGCAACTTGGCCAGCTGGCCTTCGGGCAGGTCGGGGTGGGTGCGGTACAGCGTGTCCGTGACCACCAGGCCGAGCACCGAATCCCCGAGGAATTCGAGCCGCTCGTTGGTGGGCAGACCGCCGTTCTCGTATGCGTACGAACGGTGGGTCAGCGCACGCACCAGAAGGGCGGTCTCGAGTTGATACCCGAGCCGCCCTTCCAGAAGCGTGTGGGACGAGGCTGTGTTGACGTTGTCTGCCTTCTTCTTGGCGTTGGACAACTCAGACATCGGGCCTCTCACCAGCCGCTCAGACCTCGAGGACCTGGCGCTTGTTGTACGTGCCGCAGCTGGGGCACGCGATGTGCTGCAGCTTCGGCTCCTGGCAACGCTCACACGAAACCAGGGTGGGGACCGCAGCCTTCCACTGCGACCGGCGGTGGCGCGTGTTGCTGCGCGACATCTTCCGCTTCGGAACAGCCACGGCTACTTCTCCTGCTTCTCGTCGACGCCCGCTTCGGCGCCGCCCATGTTGTCCTTCTCGCCGTCCTGAACGGTGTCGGCGAGTCCTTGCAATGCCGCCCAACGGATGTCGACGGCATCATGGTGGTGGCCGGGATTCTCGTCCAGCCTGATTCCACATTCGGAACACAGGCCGGCACAGGACTCCCGGCACACCGGCTGCATCGGCAGTGCGAGCACCACCGCATCGCGCAGCACTGGTTCGAGGTCGAACAGGCCGTCCTCGATGAAGAGCCTGTCCTCGTCGTCCTCGGCGTCGTCGGCCGGCTCCGCCTTGCTGCTGCGGCCCCGGTCATCGGCGTCAGGGTACGAGAACATCTCCTGGAAGTCCGCCGCAACCTCAAGGCGCACCGGCTCCAGACACCTTACGCACTCCCCCTCGGCCGACGCACGGGCGGTGCCTGTGACAAGCACCCCTTCCATGACCGACTCAAGACGGAGGTCCAGCTCCACGGGTGCGCCTTCCGGCACACCGATGACCCCTTCGATGCCGAGGACCGACGGCGGACCAGGCGCGTCCACCGTGCGGGAGAGCCGCTGGAGGGCACCGGGACGCCGGCCCAGCTCGTGCGTGTCGAACACGAGGGGGTTTCGGTGGTCGAGGTGGCCGTTCAGGGCTTTTCCTGCTTTCGAAATCATGTGCAACGCACATCGTGGGGAGGGCCGCCCGGATTCGGAGTCGAAACGGGCAGCCGGGATCGCGGACATACGCGCGACCGAACAGCCAGGATACTGGACGCGCCGCCCAGCTCCCAATCCGGGCCGTCGGGCCGCCCGGGCCAGGGCTCCGCTCCAGCGCTCCGGTTCGGGGCTCCGGTCCCGGCCCCGCTCCCGTCCGGTCAGCGTTCCTGTTCGTACCGGCGGAGCTGGTCCAGGTCGATCATGCTGGTGTCGAACAGGCTGGTCTCGTCGAGGGCGCTCTCGCCCTGCTGCTGGAGCGTCTGCTGGGGCTGCACGGGCTGCTGCTGCCAGCCGTCGTACCCCTGGACCGGGACCTGGGCCTGGGCCTGGGCCTGGGCGGCCTGGGCCTGGCTCTGGTCGTAGCCCTGCTGCTGATAGGCCGCGGCGTACGGGTCCGGCTGCTGCTGGTAGCCGTAGACGTCCTGCTGCGGCTGGTCCTGGTACGCGTAGGTCTCCGCGTACCCGGGCTGGGTCTGGGCGGGGAAATGCGGCTGGGCCTGCTGGTGCACCGGCTGCGGCTCCGGGGTGGCGAGCTCGGCGAGGCCGGCCCAGTGGTCCTCGTCGCTCATGTGTGCCCGGTTGCCCGCCGCGTCCTGGGCGGCCACGTGCGCGCCGAGTTCGTCGGTGGCGACCCGGCCGTGCAGCTTCTGCCGGCCGCGGCCGACCGCCTCCAGGGTCTTGGCGAGCACGGCCTCGAAGGCGCCCAGCTTGGTGTCCACGTACTCGTCCGCCCGGCGCTGGAGCGTGGCCGGGTCGGTGCTGCGCTCGGGGGCCTCGGCGAAGTCCGGGTCCTCGTAGCCCTGCTCGTCGAAGGCCTGGCCGCGGCCGAGGAGCTTCTCACGGCCCCGGTCGACGGAGCCGATCGTCTTGGTGAGGACGACCTCGAAGTTGGCGAGCTTGCTGTCGACGTACTCGTCGGCCTCGGCGCGGACCTCGTCCGCCTCCCGGCGGGCCTCTTCGAGGATGCGGTCGGCCTCGCTGCGGGACTGCCTGGCGACCTCGGTGTCGGAGATCAGCGAGGTGCGTTCGGCGCGGGCGGCCCCGATGATCCGCTCGGCCTCCCGGCGGGCCTGCTCGGCCATCTGCTCATGGCCGCCGATGAGCTCCTGGGCGTGGGCGAGCGAGCCGGGCAGGGCCTCGCGCACCTCTTCGAGCATCGCGAGCAGTTCGGCGCGGTTGACCACGCACGAAGCCGACATGGGCATCGACCGGGCGTTCCCGACCGTTTCGACGATCTCGTCGAGCTTCTTCTGCACGTCCACCGTGTGCTCGCCACTCTCTACAGCCGATTGGAGACGGACGGGACGACTGTAAGGCCAGTCGGCGCCCGTCCGACACCTGGTGACGGACCGTCAGCGCCTCAGCCCCGGGCGAGACGCTCGATGAGGGCCTGGTGGACCACGGGGGGGAGCAGGTGGGAGACGTCGCCGCCCCAGGTGGCGACCTCCTTGACCAGGGAGGACGACAGGAAGCTGTAGGTGGGATTGGTCGGCACGAAGAGCGTCTCGACGCCGGAGAGGCCGTTGTTCATCTGGGCCATCTGGAGCTCGTAGTCGAAGTCGCTGACGGCCCGCAGGCCCTTCACGATCGCCGGGATGTCGCGCTGCTTGCAGAAGTCGACCAGGAGCCCGTGGAAGGACTCGACCTGGACGTTGCCGAAGTCCGCGGTGACCTGGCGGATCAGGTCGATCCGCTCGTCGACCGTGAACAGGCCCTTCTTGGACTGGTTGATCATCACCGCGACATGTACGACGTCGTACAGCTTCGAGGCGCGGCCAATGATGTCGAGGTGTCCATTGGTGATGGGGTCGAATGACCCCGGACAGACGGCGCGGCGCAACTTGATTCCCTCGCTCTCCGATCCGGTCATCGTGCGTCTTCGCACGTAGAGGCGGCGCGACCGTACCAAAGCGTTCCTTCGCCGTAGCGACGGGCCCGCAATGGTTCGAATCCCTCGGGCCAGCCGAATTCTCCGCCTCTGGTGCTGCGTTCCACGGTGACGAGAGCATCGGCCGTGAGCCAGCCCTGGGCACGGAGTGTGAGCAGTATCTCGCCAAGATCGTCGTCGGTTACGACGTACGGCGGGTCCAGGAACACCACGTCGTAGGGCTCCCCGGGTGCCGGTCCCGTCACGATCTGTTCGGCTCTGCCGGTGCGGACCTCGGCGCCGGGCAGGCCGAGGGTGCGGACGTTGTCCCGGACGGTGCGGACGGCCTTGGGATCGGCCTCGACGAGCAGGGCGTGCACCGCGCCCCGGGAGAGCGCCTCCAGGCCGACGGCCCCGGACCCCGCGTACAGATCGGCGATACGGATGCCCTCCAGGCTGCCGAGGAGGGCTTCCCAGGTGGAGAAGAGGCCCTCGCGCGCACGGTCGGAGGTGGGGCGGGTACCGGTGCCGGGCGGAACTGCCAGGCGGCGTCCGCCGGCCGAGCCGGCGATCACGCGGGTCATGGGTGTCTGGTCCTCGGTTCGTGGGCGGCCCGCGGGGTGCCGCGGCGCCGTGCCACCCACGATATGGCGTCGTGGCCGATCGGGCCCGCGCACCCGGCATCCCGCCGGTCCTTGTCAGCCCTTGTCGAGGTACTCCTCGCGCTCCTTGTCGAGCAGCGCGTCCAGGGCGATCCGCAGCTCCGGGAGGTGTTCGAGCTCCGGGTCCTCGGCGACGACCGCGACGGCCTCCTCCCGCGCGGCGGCGATGACCTCCTCGTCGTCGATGACGGTGAGCATCCGCAGCGAGGAGCGGACCCCGGACTGGGCCTGGCCGAGGACATCGCCCTCGCGGCGCTGTTCGAGGTCGATCCGGGAGAGCTCGAAGCCGTCGAGGGTGGCGGCGACGGCGGCGAGGCGGGCGCGGGCGGGACTGGCCTCGTGGGCCTCGCTGACCAGCAGGCAGAGTCCGGGGGCGGAGCCCCGGCCGACCCGGCCGCGCAGCTGGTGCAGCTGGGAGACCCCGAAGCGGTCGGCGTCCATGATCACCATGGCGGTGGCGTTGGGGACGTTGACGCCGACCTCGATGACGGTGGTGGCGACCAGGACGTCGACGTCGCCCGCGGCGAAGCGGCGCATCACGTCGTCCTTGTCGTCCGGGTTCATCCTGCCGTGCAGCACTTCGATGCGCAGACCGGCCAGGGGGCCCCTGGTGAGCTGTTCGGCGATCTCCAGCACGGCGAGCGGCGGGCGCTTCTCGCCGTCGTCCTCGGGCGTCTTCTTCTTGGCCTTCCGGCCCGCCGCCTCGTCGTCGGCGTCGTCGCCGATGCGGGGGCAGACCACGTACGCCTGGTGTCCGTTCTCCACTTCTTCCCGCACCCGTTCCCAGGCGCGGCTGAGGAAGTGCGGCTTGTCCTTGGCGGGGACGACATGGCTGGCGATCGGCGAGCGGCCGGCCGGGAGCTGGTCCAGTACGGACGTCTCCAGGTCGCCGAAGACGGTCATGGCGACGGTACGGGGAATGGGGGTGGCCGTCATGACCAGCAGATGCGGCGGCTGCTTCCCCTTCGACCGCAGGGCGTCGCGCTGCTCCACCCCGAAGCGGTGCTGTTCGTCGACGACGACCAGGCCCAGGTCGTGGAACTGCACCTTGTCCTCGATCAGGGCATGGGTGCCGATCACGATCCCGGCCTCGCCGGTGACGAGGTCCAGGAGCGCCTGACGGCGGGCCGCGACGCCCATCGAGCCGGTGAGCAGCACCACCTTGGTGCCCTGCTCGGAGCCGCCGAGCGCCCGCCCGTCGCCCGACCGCCGCCCCTCCTGAGGGGGCGCTTCGCGCCACAGTCCCCAATTGTCGGCCAGCTCGCCCATCATTTCCGTGATGGACCGGTGGTGCTGCTGGGCGAGCACCTCGGTGGGCGCGAGCATGGCGGCCTGCCCGCCCGCGTCGACGACACCGAGCATGGCGCGCAGCGCGACCATGGTCTTGCCCGATCCGACCTCTCCCTGGAGGAGCCGGTGCATCGGGTGTTCGGTCGCGAGGTCGTCGAAGATCTCCTTGGAGACCTTCTGCTGCCCGTCGGTGAGGGTGAAGGGCAGCTTGGCGTCGAAGGCGTCGAGCAGTCCGCCGGCCACGGGTCTGCGGGCCACGGCCGGGAGCTGGGTGTCGGCGTACCTGCGGCGGGCCAGCGCGACCTGGAGGACGAAGGCCTCGTCCCACTTCAGCCGGTCCCTGGCCTGGGCGATGTCCGCCTTGGTCTGCGGGCGGTGGACCTTCAGCAGCGCCTCCGGGAGCGGGCTGAAGCCGCGGCCCTCGCGCAGGCCCGGCGGCAGCGGGTCGACGGCCTCCTGGGCGCTGGGCAGCACCGTGTCGACGGCCTTGGCGATCCGCCACGAGTCCAGTTGCCTGCAGGCCGGGTAGATCGGCAGCAGCCGCCCGGCGAAGGCGTCCACCGCCTCCGTGGCCTCGGCCCCGTCGATGGACTCGGCGTCGAGCAGCTGGTACGTGGGGTGGGCCAGCTGCATCTTCCGGTTGAAGACGGAGACCTTGCCCGCGAACATCGCCCTCCGGCCGGGCAGCAGGTCCTTGTGCGGCTTGTGGACGCCGTGGCCGAAGAAGACCAGCTGGAGGCGGCCGTTGCCGTCGGTGAGAGTCACTTCGAGGCGCTTGCCGCGGCCGTTGTTGAACATCAGGATGCGGGCGTCGGCGACCTGGGCGACCACCGTCACATGCTCGTCCAGCGGGAGGTCGGCCAGCGCCGTGAGCCGGCCGCGCTCCTCGTACCGCCGCGGGTAGTGGTGGAGCAGATCACCGACCGTGTGCAGGTCGAGGTGTTCGGCCATCACCTTCGCGGTGGCTCCGCCGAGCAGCTTCTTGAGGGGTTCATCGAACGCAGACACGCGATCCATTGCACACCACACCACTGACAGATGTCCGGTGGGCACCACCCGGAACCCGGGAATCCCCTGGTCAGATTCGTCGACGCGCCCCTAGGATCGGCTCCCACGCTTCCGGCTCGCGATCACCTCTTCCAGGGATCGCCCGACCCGCGCTGTCGCAAGTGTCTCGCCGGGCGAGGCACAGGTCCCCCCACCGGCGCTGCGACGATGACATCTGAGACCTCAGCGAATTCCGCGTCCCACGAACACACCGAGTCCTCCGGCCGGTCGCCGCACACCTTCCAGGTGGATCTGCGCGGGCTGGTCGACCTTCTCTCCCACCATCTCTACTCCTCGCCCCGGGTCTACCTCCGCGAGCTGCTGCAGAACGCCGTGGACGCCGTCACGGCCCGCCGCGCCGAGCAGCCGGACGCGCCCGCCCTGGTGCGGCTGTACGCGGACGGCGGGCGACTGCGGGTCGAGGACAGCGGGATCGGTCTGACCGAGACCGATGTGCACAGCCTGCTCGCGACGATCGGCCGCAGTTCCAAGCGCGACGGGGCGGAAGGGCTGGCCTCGGCGCGCGCCGGGTTCCTCGGCCGGTTCGGCATCGGGCTGCTGGCGTGCTTCGTCGTCGCGGCCGAGATCCGGGTGGTGAGCCGTTCGGCGCGTACGCCCGGATCGCCGCCCGTGGAGTGGTGCGCCCGCGACGACGGTTCGTACACCGTCCGTACGCTGCCCGACGGCGCACGGCCGGAGCCGGGCACCACCGTGCACCTGACCGCACGGCCCGGCAGCGGGGACTGGCTCACCGAGGAGCGGGTGCTCTCCCTCGCCCGTGACTTCGGCTCGCTGCTGCCCTACGACGTACGGGTGGGCGAGGCCGCGGTCACCGATCTGCCGGCGCCGTGGGACCGTCCGTATCCGAGCCCGGCGGCGCGACGGGTGGCGCTCGCCCGCCACTGCCACGAGCAGTTCGGCTTCTCGCCGCTCGACGCGATCGATCTGGATCTGCCGCTCGCCGGGATCCGCGGGGTCGCCTATGTGCTGCCGTCCGCCGTGAGTCCGGCCCGGCGCGCCGGCCACCGGGTGCATCTGAAGGGGATGCTGCTGACCGACCGGGCCGACGAGCTGCTGCCCGACTGGGCGTTCTTCGTGCGCTGTGTCATCGACACGGACAGTCTGCGGCCCACCGCCTCACGGGAGGCGCTGTACGCGGACGAGACCCTGGCGGCCGTGCGGGAGGCTCTCGGCGACCGGATCAGGCAGTGGCTCACCGGGCTCGCCGCGGGTGATCCGGAGCGGCTCGCGGAGTTCCTCTCGGTGCACCACCTGGGGGTGAAGTCGCTCGCCCGGCACGACGGCGCCATGCTGCGCACGATGCTGCCGTGGCTGCCGTTCGAGACGACGGACGGGCACCTGTCGCTGGAGGAGTTCGCCCGGCGCCATCCGGTGGTGCACTTCACCCGGACCGTGGAGGAGTACCGGCAGGTCGCGCCGATCGCTTCCGCGCAGGGCATCGGGGTGGTCAACGGCGGCTACACGTACGACACCGAGCTGGTCGAGCGACTGCCGTCGGTCCGGCCCGGTACGGCGGTCGCGGAGCTGGACGCCGATACCGTCACCGCGCATCTGGACTCCGTGGATCCGGCGCAGGAGCTGGCGCTCGGCGCCTTCCTGGCCACGGCCCGCGCCAGGCTGGACCCGCTGGGCTGCGACGTGGCGTTGCGCGCCTTCCATCCGCTGACCGTGCCCGCGCTGCATCTGGACGACCGGGCGGCCCGCCACGAGCAGGCCCGCGCCGAGGCGGAGGGGCAGGCCGACGAGCTGTGGGCGGGCATCCTCGGCTCGCTGCGCGGCGGTGCGCCGCGCGCCCGGCTCGTACTGAACCATCTCAACCCGCTGATCCGGCGCATCGGTTCGCTGCGCGACCCGGAGCTGGTGGGCAACGCCGTCGAGGCGCTGTACGGGCAGGCGCTGCTGATGGCGCAGCGCCCGCTGCGGCCGGCCGACTCGGCGCTGCTGAACCGGGCGTTCATCGGCCTGCTGGAGTGGGCCACGCATCACGCAGTACCAGGACACTCCCCCGCGGACCCCCAGGAGGACGGCCGATGAGCCCCGACGTCACCACGATCCGCCAGGCGCTGCGGGAGAACGACGGGGAGCCGGAGGGCCCGGCGCGCAACGCCCGCGCGGAACGGCTGCTGGCGGAGGCCGAGCAGACCGGGGACGCCGCGCTGGTCATCGAGGCGCTCACCCATCAGATGCAGGCCTACAACTACAGCTCCGAGAAGGACAAGATGTTCGTGCCCTTCGCGCGGCTGCTGCGCATGTGGGACGAACAGCCCGGCGATTTCGGCGACTTCATGACCCACCATCTGTTCTGGATGTTCAAGTGGGTCTCCAGTTCCATGGTCGACCAGCCGCACATCCCGCTCGCCGCCATCGAGAAGTGGCAGAGCGAGATGGAGCACCGCTACCGGCTCGCCGGTCACTCCGAGCGTGCCGTGTGCCAGGGCGAGCTGGAGATCGCCCGCCACCTGGGCGATCTGCCGCGTGCCGAGCGGGCGTACGCCGCCTGGCAGGCGGCCGACCGCGACCGCATGGCCAACTGCCACGCCTGTGAGCTGCACGAACAGGGCAGCTGGCAGGTGCAGCGCGGCCTGGACGCCGAGGCGCTGGAGACCTGGGCACCGGTGCTGGGCGGTGAGCACACCTGCGCCCATGAGCCGCATGCCGTGCTGGCGGCCTCGCTCCTGCCGCTGCTGCGGACCGGCCGGTCCGAGCAGGCCCGGGCCCATCATCTGCGCGGGTACCGGATGGCCCGGTCGATGGAGAGCATGCGTGACGCGGCCGCGCAGCACATCGAGTTCTGTGCCCTGACCGGCAACGAGGCCCGCGCCCTGGAAATCCTGGCCGAGCGGCCCGCGTACTTCACCGACAGCGGGAACCCCGGCAGCCTGATGGACTACCTGGCCGTCACGGCGCTGCTGATGGACCGGCTCACCTCGCTCGGTCACGGCGGGCAGTCCGTGCCGGGGCCCGCCGGGACCGACTGGACCGCGTCCTCGCTGGCCGCGCACGCCCGTAGGCGGGCGCTGGAGCTGGCCGCCCGCTTCGACGAGCGCAACGGCACCGCCCAGGTCGGCACGCTGGTACGGGAGCGACTGGACCGCCGGCCGCTGGTGGACCGGCTGCCGCTCGGGGTGCGGGCCGGGCGCCGGACCAGCTCGCCTACATCTCATTCACCTCCGGCTCCAC
>NZ_JBEXPH010000140.1:0-22604 GCF_040611955.1 Streptomyces sp. NPDC006510
CCGGCCCGCCCGGTGACCGGCGGCTGAGGCCTCGGCGTCGGGGCCGGTACGCACAGCCGCTCCCCCGGACACGAGTGAAGGCCCCGACCGATGTCGGGGCCTTCACTCGTGCAGGGGTCGCCGAGGTCCGGCCACGGGGAGCCTCAGCCCAGCCAGCAGCGGGTGACGACGGCGTCGTCGACCTCGAAGTTGATCCGTCCGCTCCGGAACTCCATGGTGATGATCGCGCCCGGCGGCAGGGATCTGACGGTGTTCCAGCCACGGCTGCGGGCCCGCCGTTCGGCTACGTCGGCAGCGAGGCCGACGTACTCACCGGGCGCGTCGTCGGGCTGGGCGGGAGGGGTCGGTATGGGTGCCATGCCCCTCACCGTAGGCGGCCACGGGCGGCCGCGGAAGCCGGGGCGCCCGTGGCCACCGGGCATCCCCACGTTCCCCGCCGGTCACACTTGTGTCACAGGATCACGACACGCGTGCCGTATGAATCACGCCACCCGAACAGGCGGCCCGGGACCCGACACACAGTAATCACACAAGCCGGAAAACGATCACCCGGAAGACCCGGAATCGGAGTGGAATATCACTTGCCGAACGAGCCGAATTCCCGCGCCGAATAGCGTGCGTAAATGAGTATGTCGCCAGGAATTCACGCTTCCTTATGGCAGCCTTATCCTTTGGTCACAATATTCACGCCGCGGTACGGGGACGGCCGTCGACTGCCACTGGTATAGCGGGCGACCCCGCCCTGTCCGTATGGCGTTCGCAGGCAGTGCTCAGGTCAGGGCCCTGGACAGCCGGTCCCTGGCCACCCTGATCGCGTCCTTGAGCGCCGGTGGTTCGACGACTTCGAAGTCGAACCCCAACAGCATCACGTGGATGATCAGCACATCGAGGCCGGCTGCCCCGGTGCGCAGCAGACAGCTTTCGGCGTCGACCGCCTCCAGCACCCCGGAGGCGGGCGAGATCCGCTCGGCCGCGCGCTCGATCCCCACCTTCAGCCGGATCACCGCACGCGTCGGGTACACGGCCGTGGAGATGCCCTGCGCGACATAGGCGGCCAGGTCCTCGGCGGGTGCTTCACGGGGGACGAACCTCGGGCCGTGCGGCGGCGTGGGGGTGATCCGGTCCGCCCGGAACGTACGCCACTCCGCGCGGTCCAGGTCCCAGGCGACGAGATACCAGCGGCGCTCGGTGCACACCAGCCGGTGGGGTTCGACGGTCCGCCGCGAGACGGAACCGGAGTGGTCCCGGTACTCGAAGCGCAGCCGCTCACCGTCCCGGCAGGCCCCGGCGAGTTCGGTCAGGACACCCGCGTCGGCGACCGAGGTGCCGGGCCCGCGGAGCAACGGCACGGTGAAGGTGTTCAGCGCGTTCACCCGGCGCCGGAGCCGGTCGGGCAGCACCTGTTCGAGCTTGGTCAGGGCGCGTACGGAGGTCTCGCCGATGCCCTCGACACCGTTGCCCGCCGCGGTGCGCAGGCCGACGGCGACCGCGACGGCCTCCTCGTCGTCCAGGAGCAGTGGCGGCAGCTGGGCACCGGCGCCGAGCTGGTACCCGCCGCCGGTGCCGGGACTGGCGTTGACCGGGTAGCCCAGTTCGCGCAGCTTGTCGACGTCGCGCCGGACGGTCCGCGGGGTGACCCCGAGCCGGTCGGCGAGATCGGCGCCGGACCAGTCGCGGTGTGCCTGGAGCAGTGAGAGCAGACGCAGCAGTCGTGCCGAGGTCTCCAACATGGGGTGAGTCTGCCAGGGGTTGCGGACAGCCTGTGTCCGCAACCCCTGGCACCCGCTCAGGGCGCCGGTTCGATCCGTACGCAGAGGTCGTTGTCGGTGGAGTAGCAGGGGGTGGCCCGGCTGCCCTCCCCGGTGCCGCGGCCCGGGTAGACGAAGATCTTCTTGCGGTCCCAGACGTCGTCGAGGATGCGGGAGATCCGTACGCCGCCGGCCGGCTCGCCGTCCGCCGTCCCGAGGATCAGCCAGAGTGTCCACAGCTGCTGCGCGGTGACGGCCCCGGCGGCCAGCCGGTCCAGGGGGAGCGTGAAGGCGAAGGTGGCTTCCTCCCCGGTGACCGGCACCCGCAGGACCCGGCCGTCGGGGCCGGGCTGTCGCGCCTCGACGCGGGCATCGGTGCCGAGTCCGGTCCCGTACAGCGTGCCCTCGACGGTCATCCCGCTCCCGTCGAAGGTCACCGGTCCGGCCTCGGCGTGCGGTGTGCGGAGCCAGCAGCGCACGGCGAGCCGGCCGTCCAGGGTCGGGTACGGGATACGGACCGCGATCCGCCCGCTCCCCGGTGCGCGGTCGACGAGCAGCCGCAGATCCCTGATTCCGGGCTCGACGGCAACCGCCCCGTCGTCGTCCGCGCCCGGCTCGCGCAGATGGACGTCCCAGCGGCCCTCGGCGAGTTCCACGGCCTGCGGCAGCACCGCGCGCAGCCGCCCGTCGCGCAGCGGGCTCAGCGACAGCCGTACGGTGTTTTCCTCGCGGCCCCTGCCCTTGGCGCCGCGCAGCCGGAGAAGCAGTTCGGGCGCCGCCTCGTCCTCGCGGCGGCCGAGGTCGAGATCGAAGGTGATCCCGCCGTCGGGTCCCGCGGTGCAGTCGGCCCGTGGTGTCCTTCGCCCTGCGGAGACGGTCATGTGGTCTTCCCCTTGCGGATCACGGCGGCTGCCTTGTATCGCAGGGCGTACGCCCCGTCCAGCACGGTGCCCCGGGCGCGGTGCAGCGTGGTGCCCAGCGCACTGTGCGCGCGGTCGCGCGGGCCCCGCGAGGCGAGTTCGGTGAAGAGCCGTTCATGGGCTTCGGCGATCCGCGACGGGTCGAAGCGCTGCGACGCGGCCAGCGCGGCGCGCCCCGCGCGGTGCCGTGCCGCGTCGTCGTCGATCAGGCCGAGCAGGGCGTCGGCCACGGCCGCCGTGTCGCCGACGGGCACCAGCCGTCCGTCGGTGCCGTCGTCGATGATCTCGCGGGGGCCGTGCGGGCAGTCGGTGGCGACGACCGGCAGGCCGCAGCGCATCGCCTCGACGATGGTCATGCCGAAGGACTCGCGGTCCGAAGTGACCGCGGCGATCGACCCCTTGGGCCATTCGGCCTCCAGCGGATTGACCGGTCCCATCAGGAACACATGGTTGTGCAGCCCGAGTTCGCCGATGAGCGCGAGCAGCACCTCTCGTTCGTTCCCGGTGGCGTCACCGCCGCCGTAGATGCGCAATCGCCAGTCCGGGCGGACCGCGACCACGTCGGCGAACGCCCGGACGAGCAGGTCGTACCGCTTGACCTTGTGCAGCCGGCCCGCGGCGATCACCCACTTGCGGTCGCCGTCGGCGGGCGCGACCGTCGGCTCGGGCACACTGTTGGCGATGGCCTCGATCCGTACACCGGGCAGCTTGAGCCCGGTCCGGTAGGCGTGGGCGTCGGCCTCGGTGACGGTGGTGATCGCGTCGAGCAGTGCGTAGCGGTGTCCGATCTCGCGGCGGAGCCGGTAGCTGTGGCTGTCGAGGGTGAGGTGCTCCTGCCCGATCCGGACCGGGCCGCGGCGGGCCTGCCTGCTGATGTGCACATTGAGCCCCGGCCGGGTGCCGACCACGACGTCCGCCTCCAGGGAGCGCAGATGGTCCGCCACCCGTGCGTCGGTCAGCCTGCTGTACTGCCGGTACCTGCTGTCGCCGCGCGGGAACACGGTTGCGGGACGGGCGTATCCGGCGGCGTCGCCGTCGTACGTCGGGCTCTTCTTCCGCAGATCGACGAGATGGCTCATGCGCACCCCTTCGGGGGCGCCCAGCGCGGGAACGTCACGGTGCCGGAAGACCGAAACGATCTCGACGTCATGGTGCCCGGCCAGCTCCCCGGCGAGATTGAACGTCGTGCGGATCGTGCCCCCGACTCCGTAGGCGTTGTGGAGCAGGAAAGAAATGTGCATGAAACGCCATATCTCCCGGTTCGACTGATCAGCGGCCCGCTGCACTTGCCATGACGGTGCGGGCCAGTCGACGGTTCACTCCGAGTAGGGGCGAATTTCGGACAGCCGTAAACTCGCCCACTTTCCCGCTTTATCGACGTATCGATGCACCGCCCCATGGCCGAGTCGACCACATCGCGGCCGGTCGGATCAGCACAAATGGGCCTCAAGCGGTCTCCTGGAGCCGGGGATTCACCCTCTGCGCCGGTTGGTTCGATTACGTTCCCTTTCTCGCGTGACCCCGGCCGCGGCTCGCCCGTTGTCATTTCCATGAGCCGGGAACCGCCCGGCACACGTACCGAGTTCGAGGAGCCACCCGTGCCGCGCATGCTCGATGTCAGCGAGGACGTACGCGCCGAGATCGGCGACGCCGAAGCCGACCGGCTGCTCGTCGGCGACAACGCCCCCGGCAGTTACGACTGCACCTCCTGCCGCACCCCGGGAGACTCCGAGCAGGAACGCACCAGCACGGTGCTCTTCGTCGGCGACGAAACCGCCGTCCTCGCCTTCGCCCACGCGACGTGCATCCCCTCGCAGGTCGTCCAGGTCGCCGAGGAACAGCTGCAGGGCGCCGTACGCAGCATCACCGGCGACAACGGCTCCGGCACCGACGCGGGCCGGCCGCAGGCCCTCCCCACCGAACAGGCCGTCCTCGGGATCACCAGTGGCCTCGTCCTGATCGACGACGAGCTCCACCCGGCCCTCGTCGTCGAGCCGACCGGTGCGATCGCCCGTCCCGGCACGGACGGCAGCCGGGGTGACGAATTCCTCCAGCTGCTGCTGGAGCAGGGCTTCCACCCGGTCCACCGGATGGACCAGGTGCCCCCCGTGCTGCACGGCTGGTCGATCCTGCTCGCCATGGGCCACCTGCACGCCGTGCTCCAGCCGGGCACCGACGGCGGCGCACCGGTCGCCTGGTGGCAGGCGCACGCACCGCTCCAGGTCACCGAGGGCTGGCGGAGCGCGGCCAACAAGTCGCGGACCGTCCTGGTCTTCGCCGCCCCGGCCGGGTCGATCGGTCAGCAGCCCCGCGAGGACCTGCTGCGCGACGCCCTGGACAAGGCCGCGGCCGAAGGGCTCCTGGTCGCCGCCGCGATGCCGCTGGCCGGTACCTGATCATGCCCGCCGACTCCTCGCACCAGCGGCGAACAGCTATTTCTCCGCCGCGCCCGCATCCGACGGGCACCGGGGTCGTTGGCACATACGTGCACTCATACGACTCCTCCCACCAGCGCCCGAGCCCGATCCCTGCCATGCGGCCCTCGCAGGACCCATCGGGCGGTCAGTCCCACACCCCGATCTACGACGCGCTGTACTCGGAGTACCGCCGTTCGTTCCGGGCGCTGCCGGGTGATCGGAGCGGCGAGGAGAATCTGGGCTTCATTGCCTTCGGCACCGGCCTCTTCGGCAGCCGCCTCCCGCTGAGCAGCCACTCCGCCGGATTCTCCACCGGTCTCTCCGTGACCGGCGGGGCCACCGGACACAGCAGCGGCACCGGCACACACACCGGCGGCCTCGGTTCCTGGCAGCGGGTGGGCCGGCACTCCGGGCGCACCCAGCCGGCGGCCCTGCCCCCGGGTTCCCGAGGGGCCTGACCGTACGACGGAGCCCCGGACCGTCTCGCATCCGAGACGACGGTCCGGGGCTCTGTCGTACGCCCTTGCGCGCTACTTGTTGCGGCCGCGCTTCTCCCGGACCCGCACCGAGATGTGGATCGGGGTGCCCTCGAAGCCGAACTCCTCACGCAGCCGGCGCTCGACGAACCGTCGGTAGCCGTGCTCCAGGAAGCCCGAGGCGAACAGCACGAAGCGCGGCGGCTTGGTGCCGGCCTGGGTGCCGAAGAGGATCCGGGGCTGCTTGCCACCGCGGACGGGGTGCGGGTGGGAGGCGACGATCTCACCGAGGAAGGCGTTCAGCCGGCCGGTGGGGACGCGGGTCTCCCAGCTGGCGAGGGCGGTCTCGATCGCCGGAACGAGCTTCTCCATGTGCCGGCCGGTGACGGCCGAGACGTTGACCCGCGGCGCCCACGCGATCTGCGCGAGCTCCGTCTCGATCTCGCGCTCCAGGTAGTAGCGACGCTCCTCGTCGAGGGTGTCCCACTTGTTGTACGCGATCACCAGGGCCCGCCCGGCCTCCACGGCCATGGTGATGATGCGCTGGTCCTGGACACTGATGGACTCGCCCGCGTCGATCAGGACGACGGCGACCTCGGCCTTCTCCACGGCGGCGGCGGTACGCAGCGAGGCGTAGTAGTCCGCGCCTTCCTGGAGGTGGACGCGGCGGCGGATGCCGGCCGTGTCGATGAACTTCCAGGTGATGCCGCCGAGCTCGATCAGCTCGTCGACCGGGTCGCGGGTGGTGCCCGCGAGCTCGTTGACGACGACGCGGTCCTCGTTCGCCACCTTGTTCAGCAGCGAGGACTTGCCGACGTTCGGACGGCCGATGAGCGCGATCCGGCGCGGGCCGCCGATGGCGGTGCCGAAGCGCTGCGCCGGGGCCTCGGGAAGCGCTTCGAGCACGGCGTCGAGCAGGTCGCCGGTGCCGCGGCCGTGCAGCGAGGAGACCGGGTGCGGCTCGCCGAGGCCCAGCGACCACAGCGCGGTGGCGTCCGCCTCGCCGCTCTGTCCGTCGACCTTGTTGGCGCACAGCACGACGGGCTTGCCCGCCCGGCGCAGCAGCTTGACGACGGCTTCGTCGGTGTCGGTCGCGCCGACGGTCGAGTCGACCACGAAGACGACCGCGTCGGACGCCTCGATCGCGTACTCGGCCTGGGCGGCGACGGAGGCGTCGATGCCCAGCACGTCCTGCTCCCAGCCGCCGGTGTCGACGACCTTGAAGCGGCGGCCCGCCCACTCGGCCTCGTAGGTGACACGGTCGCGGGTGACGCCGGGCTTGTCCTCGACGACGGCCTCCCGGCGGCCGATGATCCGGTTCACCAGTGTCGACTTGCCGACGTTGGGGCGGCCCACGACCGCGAGCACGGGCAGCGGTCCGTGACCGGCCTCGTCGATGGCACCCTCGACCTCTTCGAGGTCGAAGCCCTCCTCCGCGGCGAGCTCCATGAACTCCGCGTACTCGGCGTCGCCAAGCGCTCCGTGCTCGTGGTCCGAGCCGTCGGAGTGAATCTGGTCGTTCATGAAGTCCGTTCCTCTTTGCATCATCATCGATGGGCCACGAACACGCGGCCCACTACTCAAGTCTTACCTAGCGCCCGGTGAAACGCCTGGCCTCGTCCAGGTGGGCGGTCAGCCGCGCCTGGATCCGTACCGTCGCCTCGTCCAGCGCCTTGCGGGTGCGCCGGCCGCTCCCGCCCGCCCGTCGCCCGCCACCGCCCTCGTACGAGCTACGCGCCCCCTCTTGCGCCTCGAAGGCGTCGCCGAAGACGACATCGACCCGGCTGCGCAGCGGCGGCAGTGCCGATATCAACCGTCCGCTGCGCTCGGTGCTTCCCAGGACGGCCACGGGCACGATCGGCGCCCCGCTGCGAACCGCGAAGTACGCGAGTCCGGCACGCAGGGAGGCGAAGTCGCCCTCGCCCCTGGTGCCCTCGGGAAAGATCCCGAGCGCCCCGCCGTTCTCCAGCACGCCGAGGGCGTGGGTGATGGCGGTGCGGTCGACGGTCGTGCGGTCCACCTTCAGCTGACCGATTCCGCGCAGGAACGGGTCGAGCGGGCCGACGAACGCCTCTTTCTTGATCAGGAAGTGGACGGGCCGGGGCGCGGTGCCCATCAGCATCGGACCGTCGATGTTGTGCGAGTGGTTCACCGCGAGTATGACGGGTCCGGCGGCGGGGACCCGCCACGCACCGAGGACGCGGGGCTTCCACAGCCCGTACATCAGCCCGATGCCGATCCCGCGCCCGACCGCCGCACCGCGCGGCGAGGGCGAGCCCGTGGCCTGGGTCACTTCGTGGCCCGCTTCTCCTCGACGAGGGTGACGACACACTCGATGACCTGCTGAAGGGTCAGCTCGGTGGTGTCCACCTCGACGGCGTCGTCCGCCTTGGCCAGCGGTGAGGTCTTGCGGCCGGAGTCGGCCGCGTCCCGCTTGATCAGCGCTTCCTTGGTGGCGGCGAGGTCGGAGCCCCTGACCTCTCCGCTGCGCCGGGCGGCGCGTGCCTCCGGGGAGGCGGTGAGGAAGATCTTCAGGTCGGCGTCGGGCAGCACGGTGGTGCCGATGTCCCGGCCCTCGACCACTATGCCCAGCTCGGCCGCGGCGGCGATGCCGCGCTGCAGCTCGGTGATCCGGGTGCGCACCTCGGGGACCGCGCTGACGGCGCTGACCCTGGAGGTGACCTCCTGGGTACGGATCGGGCCCGAGGCGTCCTCGCCGTCGACGGTGATCGTCGGGGCGGCCGGGTCCGTGCCGGAGACGATGACCGGCTTGCCGGCCGCGGTCGCCACCTCGACCGCGTCCTGGACGTCGATGCCATTGTTCAGCATCCACCAGGTGATCGCCCGGTACTGGGCTCCGGTGTCCAGGTAGCTCAGGCCGAGCTGTGCGGCGACGGCCTTGGACGTGCTCGACTTGCCGGTGCCGGAGGGCCCGTCGATGGCGACGATCACTGCGGCCGGGGCCGTACGGGTTTCCACGGTGGTGGACACCTTCCTGGTACACGGGGTGGGCGGGACGGGGCGCGTGCAAACCCGCCCCGCACAAGGTTACCGAGTGTCGGAGCGGGTCTCCGCACCCCTGTGGACAACCGCCTCCCGGTCCCGCCGCGCCGGGCCTACTGGCGTATCGACCAGCCCCGCTCGCGCAGGGCCGCGCTCAGTGCGGGGGCCGCGCTCGGCTCGACCATCAGCTGGACCAGGCCGGCCTGCTGTCCGGTGGCGTGCTCGATGCGCACGTCCTCGACGTTGACCCCGGCCCGTCCGGCGTCGGCGAAGATCCCGGCCAGTTCGCCCGGCCGGTCGCTGATCAGCACGGACACCATCTCGTACGCGGTGGGGGCGGTCCCGTGCTTGCCGGGGACCCTGACCCGGCCCGCGTTGCCGCGGCGCAGGACGTCCTCGATGCCCTCGGTGCCCGCGCGGCGCTCGTCGTCGTCGCCGGACTGCAGGCCGCGCAGCGCCCGTACCGTCTCGTCCAGGTCGGCGGCGACCCCGGCCAGCACGTCGGCGACCGGGCCGGGGTTGGCGGAGAGGATCTCCACCCACATCCGGGGGTCGGAGGCGGCGATCCGGGTGACGTCCCTGATGCCCTGGCCGCAGAGGCGTACGGCGGTCTCGTCGGCCTCCTCCAGGCGGGCGGCGACCATCGACGAGATCAGCTGCGGGGTGTGGGAGACCAGGGCGACGGCCCGGTCGTGCGCGTCGGCGTCCATGACGACCGGGACGGCGCGGCAGAGCGCGACCAGTTCCAGGGCGAGGTTGAGGACCTCGGTGTCGGTGTCGCGGGTCGGGGTGAGGACCCAGGGGCGGCCCTCGAACAGATCCGCGGTGGCGGCGAGGGGGCCCGACCGCTCCTTGCCGGCCATGGGGTGCGTACCGATGTACGGCGTGAGGTCGAGGCCGAGGGCTTCCAGTTCGCGGCGCGGGCCGCCCTTCACGCTGGCGACGTCGAGGTAGCCGCGGGCGATGCCGTCCCGTATGGCGGTGGCCAGCACGGTGGCGACGTGGGCGGGCGGCACGGCGATGATCGCCAGGTCCACACGCTCCTCGGGCGCCTCGTCCGTACCGGCGCCCAGAGCGGCCGCGGTGCGGGCCGACTGGGGATCGTGGTCGACGAGGTGGACCCGGATGCCGCGCCCGGCGAGGGCGAGGGCTGCGGAAGTGCCGACGAGGCCCGTTCCGATGACGACGGCGGTTCTCACTGGGCGATGTCCTTGCGAAGTGCGGCGGTGGCACCGAGGTACACGTGGGCGATCTCGGACTTGGGCAGGTATGTCTCGACGTGCGCGAGGATGCGCACCACACGGGGCATGGCCCCGACGATGTCCAGCTCCTGGGCACAGATCAGCGGTACGTCGACGATACCGAGCCCGCGTGCGGCGGCGGCCGGGAAGTCACTGTGCAGGTCGGGGGTGGCCGTGAACCAGATGCTGATCAGATCGTCCGCGACGAGGCTGTTGCGCTCCAGAACGGCGGTGAGCAGGGCGCTGACCCGCTCGTCCATGTGTCCGGCCTCGTCCTGCTCCAACTGGACGGCTCCGCGGACCGCTCGTACCGCCACGTCGTGCTCCTCGGTTCTTCGTACGTGTCGCGCCTGCTGTCCGCCTGCGTGACCTCTCTGCCCGGCCAGCCTAGAGGGGTGGCGCGGCCGGCGGTCCGGGGTGCTCTGTCCGTGAGACGGGGCGGGCACGCGGTCACGGCCCGCGACCTGCTGCGCCGGCCTCCCGGATGGACGCCCGGGAAGCCGGCGCGGGGCCCGCGGGCCGTTCCGCACGGCCGCTCGGGCCGCTTCCGCTGTCGGAGTTGCTGCTCACGGGCTCTGTCAGAGCTGTTGCTCCCGGACCAGGTCCTCGATCGAGCGACCCTCGGGCACCTCCCCCGTGGGAGTCAATTTGTCGACCGCTGTCGGCAGCGACCGGGCGATCTCGTCGGCCGCCTGTTCCGTGGTGACCCCCGCCTCCCGGGCGACCTTCCGCAGGGTCTCGTCCGGCAGCGCCTCGGTGATCTGGGCGCCGCTGACCGGCTGGTTCGCACCGGTGCCGACCCAGGACTGTGCCTGGTCGACGAGGCCGGACCTGGTGAGCATCCCTATCAGCCCTTCGAGCGCGTTGCCACCACCGCCGCCCGTACCGCCCCGGCCACCGCCGAGCGTGCCCAGCAGCGCGCCGAGGATGCTCCCGGCACCGCCCGGGCCGCTGCTCTGGCCACTGCTCTGGCCGCCGCCCAGCAAGCCGCCGAGCAGGCTGCCGAGATCGTTTCCTGCCATGGTTCCGCCTTTCCGGAGGGGATGATTTATCGACAATGTCGATCAGAACCCGGGCTTCTGCCACTTGAGCGGGGCGCCGGAGGGCTGTCCCCCTCACGTACCCTCGCCGGCATGATCACCCCCGGTCCCGAGGCTCTCGTACGCGACCACACGGTCTACTCCTGCGTGATGGGCTCACGCGCCTTCGGGCTCGCCACGGAGGAGAGCGACACCGACCGGCGCGGCGTGTTCCTCGCGCCGACCCCGCTGTTCTGGCGGTTCGAGAAGCCGCCGACGCATGTCGAGGGCCCGGCGCAGGAACAGTTCTCCTGGGAACTGGAACGCTTCTGCGAGCTGGCGCTGCGCGCCAACCCCAATGTGCTGGAGTGCCTGCACTCGCCCCTGGTGGAACACGTCGACGCCGTGGGCCGTGAACTCCTCTCCCTGCGCGGCGCGTTCCTCTCCCGCCTGGCCCACCGGACGTTCGTCCGCTACGCGTCGGGCCAGCGCAGGAAGCTGGAGGCGGACGTACGGCAGCACGGGGCGCCGCGCTGGAAACACGCCATGCATCTGCTGCGGCTGCTGAGCAGCGGCCGGGACCTGCTGCGCACCGGCGAGCTCACGATCGAGGTGGGCGCGGCCCGGGAGGAGCTGCTGGCGGTGAAGCGGGGCGAGGTGCCGTGGGAGGAGGTCGAACGCCGCATGAACCGCCTCACCGGGGAGAACGACGAGGCGGTGGAGAGCTCCCCGCTCCCCGCCGAGCCGGACCGGGCCCGGGTGGAGGACTTCCTGATCCGCACCCGCCGGGCGTCCGTGTCCTGGCCCGGCGGGAGCTGAAGCGCCCTCGCACCGACGCGCCCTACGACGCCCACCCCGTCAACCGCGCCCGCACCACGAGATCGTGCAGCGCGTCGAACCCGCCGGCCACCTCCGGAAGCCTCGATTCCGCCTGGGCCCCGTCCAGCACCCCGTGCAGCGCCCCGACGTCCCGGGACACCATCGCACCGGCCACTTCCCCCGCTCCCCCGTGCTCCGCCTCGGCCTTCGCCTCGATCAGCTCGGGCAGGTACGCGGGCGCCGCCACCTCCCCGAGGAGGGTCGGCAGATGCGCCCGCACCTCACCGCTGCGCATCAGGTGGATCCCGGTGAGCAGCGCCCGGAACGTGTACAGCAGCGGCTTCAGTTCACCGGTCTTCTGGAAGAGCCGCCACTGGGTGTTGGCGAATCCCCGGTAGTGGTGGGCGTGGTTACGGGTGAGCACGCCCGGCGCCAGGTCCACCAGTTCCGCGTGCTGCCCGCTCGTGTGCACGACCAGCGGGGAGAACAGCTGCTCCAGCACATAGCCGTTCGGCTTCAGCATCAGCCGGACGAACTTCCGCAGGTCGTGCGTGACGAGATCCATCTCGACCCCGTCCCGGTCCCACATCCGCGAGCGCGTCTCCTCCGCCTCGCGCAGTCCCACGAGGTCCTCCGCGGGCAGGAGATGGACCCCCCGAAGGTCCACATCCGAGTCCTTGGAGGGGAACCCGTACAGATGCGCCCCGGAGACCGTGGCGAACAGCAGCGGGTGGCGCTCTTCGGCGAGGACCGGGCCGAGGTCCAGGACCGGCAGCCCGGCCTCCTTGAGGTGCTGAGTGTCCGTACGCATGGGTCAAGAGTCCCAGAGTGCCCCCAGTGACAGCAGATCGCTGCGGTACTCGATCCGCTCCGACCACTCCTTGGGCCAGGCCCCCGCCCCCAGATGCGCCCCGGCGAACGCACCGGTCAGGCAGCCGAGGGAGTCCGAGTCGCCCCGGGTGCAGGCGGCGCGGCGGAGTGCGGTGACGGGTTCCTCAGGGAAGAGGAGGAAGCAGTGCAGGGCCGTGGCCAGGGCCTCCTCGGCGATCCAGCCGTCGCCGGTCGCCTCGCAGGGGTCGGTCTCCGGGGACGGGTCGCGCAGCGCGTCCTGGACGCGGGCGAGGACGGTGAGGCATTCGTCCCAGCCGCGCTGGATGTACAGCTCGGGCGAGGAGTCGCCCGCGTACCGCCAGAGGTCGCCGAGCCAGCGCGTGAGGTACCGGCCGCTGTTCTCGTATGCGTAACTGCGCAACTGCCCGATCAGGCCCATCGGCTCGGCCCCCTGTGCCAGCAGGTGCACCGCACGGGCCGTCAGGTCGGAGGCGGCGAGCGCGGTGGGATGCCCATGGGTGAGGGCGGCCTGCAACTGGGCGGCGCCGGAGCGCTGTTCGTCGCTCAGTCCGGGGACGAGTCCGATCGGCGCGACCCGCATGTTGGCGCCGCAGCCCTTGGAGCCGGTCTGGCTGGCCTCCTGCCAGAGCCGGTCGCTGTCGAGCAGGCGGCAGGCGGTCATGCAGGTGCGGCCGGGGGCACGGTTGTTGTCGGGCGAGTGGTACCAGTCGACGAACTCTTCGCGCACCGGGCGGGCCAGCCGCAGCGGGGTGAGCAGTCCGCGGTCCATGGCGGTGCGGATGCCCCGCCCCAGGGCCAGCGTCATCTGGGTGTCGTCGGTGACGATCGCCGGCTTCGGCAGCCGCATCTGACGCCACGGCCCGCATTTGGCGAGGATCGACGGCACGTTGTTGAACTCGGTCGGGAAGCCCAGTGCGTCGCCGAGCGCGAGCCCGGTCAGCGCGCCGGTGGCGGCCTGCTTGGTGATGGTCCTGGTCACGATCACGTGCTTCTTCCTTCCGGTCTCAGCAGTGGAGGGTGCAGGGCGGTAGCGGCACCCGCCCGGTGGAGCACGGCCGGTTTTCCCCGCCCGCCGGTGCGGCGCGGCGATCCCTCCACGGCCTGGACGAAGCCGGGCGTGGTGAGGACCTTGCGGCGGAAGTTGGGCCGGTCCAGCTCGACGCCCCAGACCGTCTCGTACACCTGCTGGAGTTCTCCCAGGGTGAATTCGGGCGGGCAGAAGGCGGTGGCCAGACAGCTGTATTCGAGCTTGGCGCCGATCCGGTCATGTGCGTCGGCGAGGATGCGGTCGTGGTCGAAGGCGAGCGGGCCGAGCGTTGCGGCATCCCACCACTGGGCTCCGGCCGCGTCGCCGCCGCCGCGCGGTTCGGGCAGGTCGGGTACGAGGGCGGCGTAGGCGACTGAGACGACCCGCATCCTCGGGTCGCGGTCCGGATCGCTGTAGGTGCGAAGCTGTTCCAGGTGGAGGGCGCCGGCGGTGTCCTCCGTCAGTCCGGTCTCCTCGGCGAGTTCCCGGCGGGCGGCGGACTCGGCGGACTCGCGGGGCAGCACGAAGCCGCCGGGCAGCGCCCAGTGCCCCTTGTACGGGTCCTCGCCCCGTTCGACGAGCAGGACGTGCAGCCGGCTGTCGCGGACCGTGAAGACGGCGAGGTCGACGGTGACCGCGAAGGGTTCGAAGGCGTGCGGGTCGTAGCCTGCGGGGGCTTGGGGGCTCATCGGTGCTCCGGCAGGGGTGCGGCGAAGTTCCAGCCGTCGGCGAGCAGGGTGTCGACGGCGGCGACCGCGGTGGCCAGGCGTTCCTGGTGGGTTCCGGTGAGTTCGATGAACTCCCTTCCGGTGCGGGTGAGTTCGTCCCGGAAGCGGTCGGTCATCCAGGGCCGCAGCTCCTCCCCGTCGCGCAGTCCGTCGTCCTCGAAGGCGACGCCCTGGTGGTCGGTGAGCAGCCACAGGTGGTGGGCGACCCGGTCGGCGGTCTCCTCGACGAGCGGGTTGCGTCCGCCGATGTACCGCTCGTGCCAGACGGTGGTGGCGAAGGAGTCGGTGTCGCAGAAGAGCACCGGCGACCCGGCGCGCGCGGCGGCCTCCTCCTTGGCGTTCTGGGTCTCGGCGATCAGCGGGAAGTCGTCGGTGGTGAAGGCGACGTCCTCCCACTGGGCCCCGGGCCACCGGTCGCGCAGGGCGGCCAGTTTCTGTTCGCTGAACTCCCGCCCGTACTCGGCGACGTAACGGGTCTGCGCCCAGACGCCGCCGCGCCTGCGGTAGTGGTCGGTGAGGGCGCGGGCCATCGTCGTGGTGCCGGTGGATTCCGCGCCGAGGACGACGACCCGGCGCGCGAGGGCGGCCCGTACCGGCGGTTCCAGGAAGTCCCAGCAGCCGACCGGGTCCTTGCGGACGGCGGTGCCGGAGACCGGGAAGACAGTGCGGTCGGGGTCGACACAGACGGATTCGGCGCCGAACCGGCGGGCGAGTTCGTCCCCGTACGGCTCCGAAGTGAATACGGCGTCCACCGGCTCGGGCACGGCGCCGGTGAAGACGGCCATGTGCGCGTCCCAGATCACAGGGTCGTGGAGGTCCATGTGGATGTCGTCGACGGCGCCGACGACCCGTACGTCCGGGTGCACCTCCCGCATCCAGGCCACCCGGTCGGCGAGCGGCACGGACTCGACGGAGGCGGCGCAGACCAGGACGGTCAGCCGCTCGCAGCGGTCCTGCGCGGTGCGTACGAGATGGTGGTGGCCGGCGTGCGGCGGGTAGAACTTGCCGAGGACCAGCCCGTGCCCGAAGCGCCTCATGCCGTCGCCTCCGCCAACTGCCGCCGCTGCCCGGCGAGATCACGCTTCCAGTTGCGCAGGCCGATCAGGCAGAGCGTCAGGAAGCCGACGTACAGCAGCGAGGTCGGATAGAGCTCCTTGTACCCGTACAGCGGGATGTACACCACATCGGCGGCGATCCACAGCCACCAGGACTCGACGAGCTTCCGGCACTGCCCGTACGTCGCCGTCAGGGACAGCGCGGTCGTCAGGGCGTCCCAGAAGGGCACGGTCGAGTCGGTGGCGCGGTCGAGCAGGACGGTGAGGGCGACGGTCCCCACCGCACCCGCCGCGAGCAGCCAGGTCCATTCGGTGCGCGTGGTGCGCCGCACCGGCAGGTCCGGTGAGCCCGGCCCACCCCCGTGGGTCCAGGTCCACCAGCCGTACGCGGCAAGGGCGATGAAGACGATCTGGAGGCCGGCGTCGGCGTACAGACCGGCCTGGGCGAACAGCAGGATGAAGAAGAGGTTGTTGGCGATGCCGATCGGCCAGTTGGCGAGGTGCTGGCGGGCCACGAGCCATACGCACAGTGCCCCGCTGCCGAAGCCGAGCACCTCGGTCCAGCTGACCGGGGTGTCGAGCACCGTCACCAGGGGTTGCTGCAGGGGATCGAGGAAATCCGCGATACTCACGCCCGCCTCCTTAATAGTCACCCTGACTATAAAGGTGGGAGGGGCACAGGAAAAGGCCCGCGGCCGGTTCCTGTTCGAAAATCGAAAACAGGAACCGGCCGCGGGCCGTGGAACGGAAGGTGCGGGGCGCTCCTACAGACCGACCTCGCGCATCAGCATGCCCACCTCGGTGTTGGTGAGGCGGCGCAGCCAGCCGGACTTCTGGTCGCCCAGCGGGATCGGGCCGAAGGACGTCCGTACGAGCCGCTCGACCGGGAAGCCGGCCTCGGCCAGCATCCGGCGGACGATGTGCTTGCGGCCCTCGTGGAGGGTCACCTCGACCAGGTAGTTCTTGCCGGTGTTCTCGACGACCCGGAAGTGGTCGGCGCGGGCGTACCCGTCCTCCAGCTGGATTCCGTCCTTGAGCCGCTTGCCCAGGTCGCGCGGGAGCGGTCCCTGGATGGCGGCCAGGTAGGTCTTCTTCACCCCGTACTTGGGGTGGGTCAGGCGGTGGGCCAGCTCGCCGTGGTTGGTGAGCATGATGATGCCCTCGGTCTCGGTGTCCAGCCGGCCGACGTGGAAGAGCCGCGTCTCACGGTTGGTGACGTAGTCACCGAGGCACTGGCGGCCGTCCGGGTCCTCCATCGAGGAGACGACACCGGCAGGCTTGTTCAGCGCGAAGAAGAGGTAGGACTGGGCGGCGACGGTCAGACCGTCGACCTTGATCTCGTCCCTGTTCACATCGACGCGCATGCCCTGCTCGACGACGATCTCGCCGTTGACCTCGACGCGGGCCTGCTCGATCAGTTCCTCGCACGCCCGGCGCGAGCCCATGCCGGCCCGTGCGAGGACCTTCTGCAGCCGCTCGCCCTCCTGCTCGGCACCCGGGTGGGTCTTGGGCGTCCTGATGTCGGGCTTGTTCGCGTACCTGTCCCGGTTGCGCTGCTCGATCTTGGCGTCGAGCTCACGCGGACGGGACGGGGCGCCCTGACGACGCGGACCGCCGCTCCTGCCACCGCCGCCCTGCGCGGGCTTCGGGCCACCCTTGGCGCCGCCGCGGGCCGCCGCGCCGCGTCCCTTGCGGGGGCCGTCGCCGCTCTTCTCCCCGGCGGAGCCCACGTCGTAGCGGCGCTCCTCGGGCCGGGGCCGGCGGGGACGCTGCTCCTGCTTGCCGTCGCGCCCGGCGCCGGCACCGCGGGGATTGCGGCTGCCGCCGCTCTTGCCGCCGCCGCTGCCGCTTCCGCTGTTCCTGCCACTGCTTCGCATCAAAATTCCGTCTTGTCGTCTGCGTGAGTATCCGGGGTGTCCGGTGCGTCCGGATCGAACGACGGCACACCCTCTAGCGTCTCAGCCTCGATCGCGTCCGCCTCGGGGAGGAAGGGCGCGAGCTCCGGGAGCTCATCCAGGCCGCGCAGGCCCATCCGCTCCAGAAAGTAGTTCGTCGTCCTGTACAGGATCGCACCTGTTTCGGGTTCCGCGCCCGCTTCCCCCACCAGCCCCCGCTGCAACAGGGTCCGCATGACCCCGTCACAGTTCACGCCGCGGACGGCGGAGACCCTGGAACGGCTGACCGGCTGGCGGTACGCGACCACCGCGAGGGTCTCCAGCGCCGCCTGGGTCAGCCGGGCCTGCTGACCGTCCAGGACGAAGCCCTCGACGGCCGGTGCGTACTCGGGGCGGGTGTAGAAGCGCCAGCCGCCCGCCACCAGCCGCAGCTCGAAACCGCGCCGCTGCACGGTGTACTCGTCGGCCAGCTCGCGCAGCGCGTCGGCGACGGCCCTGCGGGGCCGCTCCAGCACCTTGGCGAGGTGCTCCTCGGTGGCGGGCTCGTCGACGACCATCAGGACGGCCTCCAGCGCGGGCTTGAGGTCGAGATCCGCGACGGTGGTGCCGGTGGTCTCCTGCTGGCTCATGCCTTCCCATCCTCCTGGACGTCCTGCGTCTCGGTGTCGAACTCGTCCGTGACGACGGGCCCGGCCCCCTCTCCCCCGGCCCAGCGCACCAGGAGCTCCCCGAGCGCCTCGTCCTGGTCGAGCGCGACGGCCTTCTCCCGGTACAGCTCCAGCAGCGCGAGGAACCGGGCGACGACGGTGAGGGTGTCCGGGGCGTCCTCGGTGAGCGTACGGAAGCTGGCCTCCCCCGCCTCGCGCAGCCGCGCCACCACGATCTCGGCCTGTTCCCGCACGCTGACCAGCGGTGCGTGGATGTGGTCGACGTACACCTGCGGCTCGGGCTTCGGCTGCATCGCCTTCACGGCCAGCGCGGCGAATCCCTCCGCCCCGATGCTGATCACGACCTCGGGCAGCAGCTCGGCGTGGTGCGGCTCCAGCCCCACGGTCCGGGGGAATCGCCGCCCCTCCGACGCCAGCCGGTCGCTGAGGATGTCCGCGATGCGTTTGTACGCGCGGTACTGGAGCAGCCGGGCGAAGAGCAGGTCCCGCGCTTCGAGCAGCGCCAGATCCGCCTCGTCCTCCACCTCGGCGGCGGGCAGCAGCCGGGCCGCCTTCAGGTCGAGCAGGGTCGCGGCGACGACCAGGAACTCGGTGGTCTGGTCCAGGTCCCAGTCCGGCCCCATGGCCCGGATGTGCGCCATGAACTCGTCGGTGACCTTCGACAGCGCGACCTCGGTCACATCCAGCTTGTGCTTGGCGATGAGCTGGAGGAGCAGGTCGAACGGCCCCTCGAAGTTCGCCAGCCGGACGGTGAACCGCCCGTCGTCGGCGGGCCCGGGGGGCCCGGCGGCCTCGGCAGGCCCGGCGGCCTCGGCGGGCGGACCGGGCGCGACGGGCACCTCGGGCTCCGCGACGGGCAGCGGCGGGGCCGGTGGCTCCTGACCGGCGATCCCGCCGTCCACCGGCTCCGGCCCGGTCCGGCCGCCCGGACCGCGCCCCAGGGGGCGGCGTGGGGTGCGGGCGGGCTCGTCGGTCGTCGGCATGAAGGTCCAGGGGCAGTGGGATACGGGCGGCGGGCCGTGGCCCGTACGGAAAGGGCCGGACCGCTCGTCCGGCGGCCGCCCACCGGGCAGGCTACCGGCGCCGCACCGGTCAGCGGCCGCGCAGCCGCCGTACGAGGATGCTCGCGTCGCCCCGAGACTCCAGATCCGCGAGCACCACCGCGACCGCCTCACGGACGATCCGCCCGCGGTCGACCGCGAGCCCGTGCTCCCCGCGCAGCACGAGGCGGGCGTGTTCGAGGTCCATCAGTTCCTCGGCCGAGACGTAGACGGTGATCTTCTCGTCGTGGCGCTCGCGGCCGCTGGGCCGCCGGTTCGCCCCGCGCCCGCCTCCGCGCCTGCGCTGCTGCTGCTGAACCGCAGCGGCGGGAACCGCCTCCTGCGTGGACGACGACGTGGCCGGGGGCGCGGTCGTCGGCGCGGGCTGCTGGGGCCGTCGCCCCGCCTGTGCGGCCACCGCGACCCGGTCACCGTCGCCGCGGCTGCGCGACTCCCCCGCGTCGGCATCCGCCGCGGAGTGCTCCTCGCGCGAAGCGCCGTCGGTGGCGGGTGCCGCGTCCGCCCCGGATCCGTCGGCCCCGGCATCGCTCTCGCCGGCCGGACCGGGCACCCGGGCCTCACCGTTCGCCTTGCGCCGCCGGTCCGCGGGGGACGAGGCCTGGAGCCCCATTCCTCCGGTGGTACGGAACAGTTCGTCGGCCCCGGGCAGACTCACTCGGCGTGACACCGGGCGAGCACCTCCCTGGCGAGCTGGCGATAGGCGGCGGCACCGACCGAGTTGGAGGCGTACGTGGTGATGGGCTCACCGGCGACCGTGGTCTCCGGGAAGCGCACGGTGCGCCCGATGACCGTGTGGTAGACGTGATCGTCGAATGCCTCGACGACGCGCGCGAGGACCTCACGGCTGTGCACCGTACGGGAGTCGTACATGGTGGCGAGGATGCCGTCGAGCTCCAGATCGGGGTTGAGGCGCTCCTGGACCTTCTCGATGGTCTCGGTGAGCAACGCCACACCACGCAGCGCGAAGAACTCGCACTCGAGCGGCACTATGACCTTGTGTGCGGCCGTCAGGGCGTTCACGGTGAGCAGGCCCAGCGAGGGCTGACAGTCGATCACGATGTAGTCGTAGTCGGCCATCAGCGGCTTCAGGGCGCGCTGCAGCGTGGACTCCCGGGCCACCTCGCTCACCAGCTGCACCTCGGCAGCCGACAGGTCGATGTTGCTGGGCAGCAGGTCCATGTTCGGGACCGCGGTCTTCAGCAGGACCTCATCGGCCGACATGCCCCGCTCCATGAGCAGGTTGTAGACCGTGAGGTCGAGCTCCATCGGGTTGACGCCGAGCCCGACCGACAGGGCTCCCTGCGGGTCGAAGTCGACGAGCAGGACGCGTCGCCCGTACTCCGCGAGCGCGGCACCCAGGTTGATGGTCGACGTGGTCTTGCCGACGCCGCCCTTCTGGTTGCACATCGCGATGATCTTCGCCGGACCGTGATCGGTCAGCGGGCCCGGGATCGGGAAGTAGGGCAGGGGCCGGCCGGTCGGGCCGATCCGCTCGCGGCGCTGGCGGGCAGCGTCGGGCGCGAGGGTGGCCGCGTACTCCGGGTCGGGCTCGTACTCGGCGTCGGGGTCGTAGAAGTGCCCCTGGGGCACCTCGTCGAAGTCGGCGAAGTGGGCGGTCTCCCGGCCACTCTCGTTGCCGGCCATGGCGTTCACGTGTAGGCCGTCCATCATCTGGGGGGCTGTCGTCATGTGCTGTTGGGTGGCGAAGGTGCGGACAGCGACGGAGCCGACAGCCTCCAGCCCGTTCGGGCTCTGGCCCCGTGCAGGCATCCCTGGATGAACACCCCCGGGAGTAAATGTCGACTCATTCACAAGTCGTCTTACCTCCTTGGACGTGACCAGGAAACTTATCGATAGGTCAGCGTGGCACCATGCCGACGATTGGCGACTCTATGGCGTGTCACCGCTCCGCAGCAACACAATCCGCCGGACCCGGCCCGATGTGTCGGCAATCGAACACGCCCCTGTCAAGGGCACGCAGCCACCGGGGCACAGTTTTAACGGGTGTACGAACCGGTTGAAGGGTTACGTTCGAGACGAGTTGAACGGGACTTCCGAAGGGGCCCGGCATGCGTACGGCCGGACCTTGCTCGGCAAGGTCCGGCCGTACGCGTGAGGTTGACGGAAGGCGTTGACCCGTCAGCCGAGAAGCGAGCTCAGCTCGACGTGCTCCAGGCCGTGGGCTTCGGCCACCTCGCGGTAAACAACCTTCCCGTCATGGGTGTTGAGACCCTTGGCGAGCGCGGCGTCACGGCGCAGCGCCTCGACCCAGCCGCGGTTGGCGAGCTCCAGGATGTACGGCAGCGTGGCGTTGGTGAGGGCGTACGTCGAGGTGTTCGGAACCGCGCCCGGCATGTTCGCGACGCAGTAGAACACCGAGTTGTGGACCATGAAGGTCGGCTCGGCGTGCGTCGTCGGGTGCGAGTCCTCGAAGCAGCCGCCCTGATCGATCGCGATGTCGACAAGTACACTTCCGGGCTTCATCTTGGCGACGAGCTCGTTGGTGACCAGCTTCGGCGCCTTCGCGCCGGGGATCAGCACGGCGCCCACGACGAGGTCGGCCTCGATGACGGCCTTCTCCAGCTCGAAGGAGTTGGAGACGACGGTCTTCACCTTGGTGCCGAAGACCTTGTCGGCCTCGCGGAGCTTGTTGATGTCCTTGTCGAGCAGCGTGACGTGGAAACCGAGACCGACGGCGATCTGCGTGGCGTTCCAGCCGGAGACGCCGCCGCCGATGACAACCGCCTCGGCGGGCGCCGTGCCCGGGACGCCGCCCGGCAGCACGCCGCGGCCGCCGACCGAGCGCATCAGGTGGTAGGCGCCGACCTGCGGGGCCAGCCGGCCCGCGACCTCGGACATCGGGGCGAGCAGCGGGAGCGCGCGGTTCGCGGTCTCGACCGTCTCGTACGCGATGGCCGTGGTGCCCGACTCGACCAGCGCGTCGGTGCACTCGCGGGAGGCGGCGAGGTGCAGGTAGGTGAAGAGCGTCTGGTCCTTGCGGAGGCGGTGGTACTCCTCGGCGACCGGCTCCTTGACCTTGAGCAGCAGGTCGGCGGTGGCCCAGACCTCGTCGGCGGTGGGGAGGATCTGTGCCCCGGCGGCGACGTACTCCTCGTCCGTGATGGAGGAGCCGGCACCGGCGTTCTCCTCGATGACGACCTGGTGGCCGTGGCGGACGAGCTCGTTCACACCGGCAGGCGTGATCGCCACGCGGAACTCGTTGTTCTTGACTTCGCGGGGGATGCCGACCTTCACGTCGATCACGGTCCTTGGCTCAGAGGGTTACCCGGACATAGCTACACATACCCGGATAGACACTACGTAAATGGAGACACCGCGAACACACGCGGCAGAGCCATTCTAATGAAGGGGTTCGCGCTGTCTAGCCTTACAAAGCATTAATTTTCTGTCGCCGTACTACGGATTTCGCAGGCCGCACCCTCCTGGTTCAGCAATCTGTCGGCCACACCCCGATGCAGCCCGGCCGCGGCCGGGTCACCGAGCCTGTCGAGCGTGTCGGCCAGCCGGAGCTCCAGCGCCGCCTGAAGCCGCACGTCCCCGGCCCGCCTGGCCCACTCGACGGCCTCCTGGCAGGTGTGCAGGGACTCGTGCGGCCGGCCCGCGTACTCCTGCACCCGCGCCGCCTCGCTGAGCGCCCGCGCCCGGGCCGGCACG